>CAWIYT010000359.1:0-23896 GCA_963840085.1 uncultured Nitrososphaerales archaeon | reverse complement strand
AGAGCATATTCATATGCTTCTTTTTTAGCCAAGCAATGTAATGCTGCACTACTCATAGTAAACATATTTGACGCATTTGAGAGAATTTAAGGTAAGATAAAGCGAGAATTTCGAGAAATTGCTAGGCAAATAGAGGCGGGGGTTGGAACAGCCGTAACTGTAGAAATCCTTGACGATTATAAATCTCAAGCTGAAAATTCTGGAATAAAACAAGACAATAATGCATGAATGAAATGCGACTGTAGAAATATTGCATATAGCAGAGGAGGAAAATGTGGATACAATAGTAATTGGAAGTACAGATGTCAATTCATCTAAGCAATTTCCTCTAGGCGGCGTGCCTCACAAAGTCATTCGCCATGCGAAATGTCCAGTAACTGTTGTTAGGTAACAAAACAAGATAAGGTTAATTCAGTTTAGTAGAGATGTCAAAATAAGGACTCAAATACAAGAGAATATATCTCATATGAAATATTCATGTTATTTTGGCACATTAAGTCGATGGTTTTCGGATTAATAGTGTCATACTACTCACTAGCTTTCAAGGATTCATATCTGCTTGGTCCCATTGATTAAATGGGTTCAATATTTTTAATAATATAATTAATTTTTAATATATGTTAATTCATTTATCTAAGATTTTTTAACTAGAAATGAACTTCTTGTTATAAGGGGATTCTATCTGCTTGGTCCCATTAACTAAAGAGAATCAATACTTTCAAATTGGCAAAAGGAATATGTTACTAAAGTCCTTAGTATTTATAAAGATTGAACATCGGACAAGATATTTCAAATGGGTTCGGTCCTATTTTCACTAAATGTGTGGGATTAGAACCCTTCTATAAAGTGGGGCCAGTTAATATTTTTTATTGCTTTGCTAATTTAATAGATTATCAATAATAAATCAGTTATATCAAATTCTCAAGATTAATCTGTTCTGAATTGTACCCAATCTAATGCACCAGTTAAATAACTATCAAACAAGCAACATAACTGAACTCCTCTGCATCTAGTAATATCACGAAATACTTAGGTAATTCAATCCAATGCTCCATATACATATATACAAACTATACAATTATTACCATTAAGTGGCTACAGCAAAACAAGTCTTAATTTTAGGAGCAGGTTTTGGAGGATTGGCATCAGCCAGCTTATTACGAAAGAGTCTTCAAAAGGAAGAATGTCAAATTACTGTCATTAGAAAAACCAGTATTTTATGATGGGCCTTGTGAACTTATGGATACTAAATGGAACTAGAAGATTGGAGCATTCCCCAAGTTGCTCTGAATAAGCTAGAAGCCAAAGGAATTAAATTTTTGAACGATGAAATAATAATGATAAATCCATCTAAAAATAGTGTTACTACGAAAACCAATCATAATAAATTACAATATGATTATTTGATAATAGCACTAGGAGCAGAACTTGCACCAAAACGAATCAATGGATTTGAAGATAATGGAAGTTGTTTTAACATATATGATGCTCAGCAAGTCTCAAGTCTGCGAGAAAAAATACTTTCTCTAACAAGTGGCCGTATAGTAATCTGTATAGCGGATATTCCATATAAATGCCCACCAGCACCTTATGAGGTATCATTATTGATCAATGATATATTGATTAAAAATGAAACAAGAGATTCCATTGATTTGAATATTGGTCCCAACACCAATTTCATTACCTGTAGCTGGAGCAACTATGAGTCAAGAGGTTGTCAACTTGCTTAATGATAACCACATCAATTTCCATCCTCTACATAAAATAAAAAAAGTATTAGATAAAAAAACAATAGAATTTGAAAACTACAGTAAGACAAGCTATGATATATTAGTATTAATTCCTCCTCATCAAGTTCCACAAATCATCAAGAATTCTGATCTGTTAGGAGATGACGATCAACATTGGATCAATGTTGACAAATTTACTCTTAGAACAAAATACAAGAATGTCTTTGCAATAGGCGATGTAACCGAGATTAGACTTGATAAAACCACAACCATCCCCAAGACTGGAATATTTGCAGAGGGCGAAGCAAAGGTAGTCAGCCAGCAAATTATCAATGAAATTAAAAATAACAATAGCAATAAAGCACCTACAAAGTTTGATGGAAAAGGGTTTTGCTTTATGGAAATAGGAGATAAAAAAAGATTGGCTATATCGATGCAGACTTCTATAATGAAAGAGGTCCTACTACTAGGCTTGATCCACCGTCATACGAGTTCTATCAAAAGAAACTTGAGTTTGAAAGAAGCAGATTAGACGAATGGTTGATGTGATAATAATAGGACTTATTTAGTCCTAATGCCCTCTTCTTTTAAGTTCTACTATTGAATCAATAATGCTTACTTTTACAAAATCTAATATCCAATTCAAAATATATGAACCCACTTATAGAATGAGGCCAGTGGGATGTGAAACAAATTTAACATAATTTTTGGTACCTTTCTAAATTTTTATCATATTTTAGAATTTCAATATTCGATATCTTGCAAGTTCAAATAAAATATCAATAACAATAATACAAATATAGATATATCTTTTTTTAAAAATTAAAGGATAAAATTTAGATAAAGAAGATGATATAAATTTCTCATGCCATCTAATACAGGTAAGTATTTTAGTTGTATTTATTGTGGAGCTGAATTTATTGCTGTCAAACCAGACGAAACACATACAAAACCAAATAAAAATAGAATTAATAGAGATGATATAGAAACATTACATAAATGCAATGAATGTGGACAAAATAATAAATTATATTGGTCTGAACAACAAAGATCTAAATAATTTTTAGTAAATATTTGTTTTATTGTTTATTATTTTGTGATCTTATTTGGTTAACTATTTTATTATACTTTCAATAGACATATTGAATATGTTACTTCAATATATTATAAAGATTAGACATGGGACCAGATCATTTCAAATGGGTTCAGTACCATTTTTCACCTAAATGTGTCAGATAAAATTCTCTGTCATGTGGGACCAGTTACTTTTTTTTACTTTAAAATAGATCCTTTTAATTTTGAGTTAAATATTCTCCAGACTATGTGCAACCTTATGGTTAGCTAAAGCAGTTGTTATAAAATTCATTTGTCAAATTAATTAATTATTATTATTTTACAAGATCCACTAGATGAAATATTATACTGCTGCTAAGTTAGAACCTAGCCAATACACATGAAGACATAGACTAGAAGATTTTCATATTGTCAGGTTCAGTTAATAAAATATTAATAAATATCAAAAAATAGCTAAAAAATAAATCATGAAGGTACGGGTGTATTTCTTTAAAGAACCTGAAGTTGAAATGATAATTAAAAATAATAGAATTAGTAGCCAAGCACTCTTTACTCTATATGATCTGGTATGGGAATCAGAATTCAAAAATATATTAAACCCAGGTAGAATTTGGCTTAAATTTAAAGAAGAGGATAAGCCTTTTGGAATACCTCTCAGAGAAAAGAAAACTCATAATAAAATAGCTCTTGGAGATATCATTCAGATCGCTGATAATTACTATATTGTTGATACTGTTGGAGTAAGAAAAATAACAATAATTAAGAATTGATTTTATTAACTTGGTGATGAAATCTTGTAAGTATGTCTTCTATTATGTTAAGGCTCATATTTAAAATAAAGTCTAATTTAATTATAAATTTTCTATTAACAGGTCAATTATTGATAGAATACAAAATATTTCAAATCTACATTATAATTAAGTAATGATTCACTAAATTTGAAATCTTTACATTATTAAGAATTTAATTAATAGATGTCATGACTATGTTAATTTAAGAAAATATACTTAGAGCCTATCCGAAAAGTAGTTTATAGTATTTAAGTTTATGGTACAATAGATTTATTCGGCAAAGCTAAGTGTCTCTCACACTATATATCACGAGATTAGTTTGATATCTGAAATTTCTGGAATCGATTCATCTTATGAAATACCAGATGAATTATGGAATCAAATTTTCCCTCTTCTTGGACATAAACCCAAAAGAAAGAAGAAGACAGGTCGTCCAAGAATGGATGATAGAAAGGCAATGAATGCTATCTTCTACATTACACGTACTGGATGTCAGTTGGAAAGCATTACCACGAAGTCTTGGTGCATCCATGGACTGTACATGACAGGTTTCAGGAATGGAGACAAGATGGCGTATTCAAACGTATGTGGATTGATGGTCTAAAAATATATGATAAAAAAGTTGGTATCAACTGGAAATGGCAATCAATGGATGGTGCAATAACAAAAGCACCTCTTGGGGGAAAAAAGTACAGGACCAAATCCCACAGACAGAAGTAAATCAGGTACCAAACGTAGCCTTCTTGTAGATGGTCAGGGCATTCCTCTTGGAATTACTGTAGATGGTGCTAACAGACATGATATGAAGATGACAAAAGCAACTCTTCAGAGTATAGTGGTTTGCAGACCACCACCACCATCACATCATCATCATCTACAACAAATACCCAACAACAACACATCTGTCTTGACAAGGGTTATGACTATCCTGAGGTATATGAGTTACTTGAGGAATATGGTTATACCATGCATATTTGCAAGAGAGGAGAAGACTCACAATAATGGTAACAAAAAGAAGAGAAGAAGGATACCAAAATATAGAGCAAGAAGATGTGGGTAGTTGAGAGAAACACACTCATGGATGAACCGATTCAGGCGATTATTGATTAGATGGGAAAAGAAGGAAGATAACTATATTGCAATATTACATTTTGTCTGTGCTTGGATAACATATAAGAGAGGAGGTGTTTTCGGATAGGCTCTTAGCTCTCTAAATGTTCTATTTTAACCACATGTGTTGTTAAAATTTGTTAGAAACCGAACAGCCACCTTTATTGTTACGTGTTCTTTGTATTTGTATTTTTATGTTCTTAGTCTAAGAAATACGTCTTATTCATTGGAATCATTAAGACATAGAAAAATGAGTTGTAAGATCATATAATACTATCAATTCTAAAATTATGTATACAAAATAAAATAATATATTAGTAGTAGAATTTTTATAATAATTATGAGATGTATGATATTCAAAATAATAAGATTTTTGTAAAACTTTTTGATGGTAAAACTTTAGATGGATGGGAGATGGCTGGCAAGGGTAATTTTATTATCATTGAAAGAGAAAAGGCATTACTAACACATGGTGGAATGGGATTATTGTGGTATTACAAAAAGAAATTCAAAGATTTTATAATAACTCTTGAATGGAAAGTTTCAAACAGAAGTGACAATTCTGGAGTATTTGTAAGATTTCCTAATCCTTTTACTGATCCAAATATAGCAATTGAGTATGGATATGAGATTCAAATTGATGATATTGGTTCACCTGATGGTAATCCCATTCACAGAACTGGAGCAATCTACAATTATAAAGGTCCATCACCAAAAACGAAATCCTTGTCTACTCCACTAGCAGTAGGGAGATGGAATACTTTTGAAATCTGTGTGATAAAACAATCCTATTCAGTAACTTTGAATAAAGAAAAAGTAGTAACAAATTTTATCGGAAATAGATCTTTAGAAGGTTTTATAGGATTACAAAATCATGATGATAGATCCAAAGTATATTTTAGAAATATCATGATTAAGGAATTAAAAATCTAAAGACATCTTTATAATCGAAAGAAATTAAGATATATGTCTAAATATCTTGGAATATTGATAATTTTTTATGGTGTAGGAATTTATTATAATAGATTTAAACTATTATTGTTCTGCTGTGATATTTATAACACACAGCTATCATGAACTACAAATTTAAATTTTGATATTGTGCTTATAGTAGTAGGAGAAAAAAAATAGAAAAATGTCTACACTTTCAAAAACTCTTAAATTACGAATTCCTTCTAATATAATTTACCGCGCTTTAAAGGATACACGGTTAGAAAAACTTTTTCCTGAATTTTTTATAGGTGTAGAAAGAAAAGTTATAACTGATAAAATAAATAGAGAGATTAGTTTTAATACGATAACTCAAGGAAAACAGATTGAAATTATTGAAACATTCAAATTCAAAATTTCTAATAATAACAGAACAATTGTAGAATATATTACAGAGACAAAAAGTATAGAAGAGAATAACATAGTATTAGAATCAATAGTGCAGACACATGTGGCTAATATTTTATATTCACTTTTGATGCTTGAGACAGGATATATCAACGGAGTATTAGAAAAGAAAGAAAGAAAAAAATAGATAATTCAATATGAAAAAGGAAAGGTAAAGATTATAAACTTTGATATTGACAATAGAATGTAAATCTTGAATCTAATACGAATTGGATGGAATATGTTAAACCAATAGTATAGTAATTATTATTTGAAGCTCCACAGGATCAATATGTTATTTCAAGACAATTAAAATTAGTTATGGATGATGAAACCAAAGAAATTTTTGCTTCTATAAACAGTTGCCAAAATTTGAATAAATAGGGAATATCATTACATCATTGATAAAAATATTGTTTGTTTGATAATTATTGACAGAATTTTCTTAATTCTTTAACAAATTCAATAGTTTCATTTACATCATAATCCTTTTCTGCATTCACTGCAAGAATTACTCTGTCTACTCCTGAACTTTTGAGTTTAGCAATTAGTGACAGAACTTTCTTAATTCTTTAACAAATTCAATAGTTTCATTTACATCATAATCCTTTTCTCATTAACGGCAAGAATTACTCTATCTACTCCAGAACTTTTGAGCTAGATAAATCAGAACCAATTTCATCAATTGTTTCACCGATCATAGGAGACCGATTACTTTTTTTTTCAGAGCTACTTTTCATAAGATATGGAAATGTTAGAATAGTTAGATCAAAATCCTTTCTAGTTCTTGAACTTTTTTCAATATAATCATTAAACATTTTAATTAAATTGTGAAAGTATTCAAATGATCCTGCTAATACTCCTATATAACCATCTCCATATTTGGCCATACGCTCAAACGTATTTTGGGAGAAACCACCTAGCAAAATTTTAGGATGAGGTTTTTGAATTGGTTTTGGATTAATTATTGATTTTGGAATTTTATAAAAGTCTCCATCAAATTCTACAATATCTTCTGTCCATACCTTTTTCATAGCTTCAAGAATTTCGTTTGCTCTTTCTCCTCTTTTCTCATAAGGAATATTTGCTGCAAGGTACTCATCTTTTGACCATCCAATACCAAAACCACAAATTGTCCTACCTTCAGATAAAATGTCGATTGTAGTAAATTCTTTGGCAAGGGTTATAGGATTATGAAATAACATGTCAATAATACAAGTTCCTAAATTTGTCTTTGTAGTATTAGCTGCTATAAATGCTAATGTAGTTAATGGATCTAAATTATTCTTAAAAAATTCAGGCCATTCTCTTTTATCTGGAGTCCCAGGATATGGCTGTTGGGGATTGAGAGGATATAACATTCTATCATATACCCAAAGCGATTCAAAATCTTCTCTTTCTGCAATTTGAACAAATCTAATTAGATTTTCTTTAGTAGCATTTATACCAAATTGAGGAACAACCAATCCTACCTTCATATCTATTATTAATTTTTATACTATAAAGACATAATATAATCAATATTAGTATCTATTTTTCTTAATTGGAATATTTCCAGCTTATAACTTTTTGAATATCAATTACAATGCAGATATCTCCCATTCCTACTACTATTTTTTTATATTGAAGATATTTTTCAGATAATAAGGAATGAGCTTTTTGTATTGTATCTATATCTTTTAACCTATTTACTATTCTTGCTTTACCTTGGATCATCAAATAAGAAAGATTATTCCAGTCTTTATCGTCATATGTATCAATTAGAAAAGAAATATTAGGATTTTTTTGTATATTTTTTACTCTTTTCAATTGGTTTGAATTTACCGTTTTAGGTTTGTCATCTATTGGAATGAAGATATTATTACCATCAAATGCAAATACCACGGGTATTAGATAAGGTTGATTAATCTCAGGATCTACTGTTGCTAATCTTGCTATTTTTGAATTATTCAAATTTTCTAATGTTTTTCTGTTTTGTATCAATCCACTGCTATAGAAAAGATCTATAACTTTAAAAAAATTTATAGTTATAATTTTCTATATGATCAAATCTTTTATCTATCATTTAGATAGAACAATAAATTAATATAAAAACATAATAGATGTTATCTGCTTGATCCTATTGAATAGATTGATTCAATACTTTCAAATACGTATATTGAATATGTTACTTAAACACTCTTATAAAGATTAAATGGGACCAGTAGCTTTAAATGGATTCAGTACCTGTTAATACGCTAGATTTGTGGGATTTGAACCCTTCGATAAAGTGGGACCAGTTAAATAGAATTAGATCGTTTAAATTTCAATAGATGCTTTAAAATCTTTGGTTGTATAAATCAGATTAACTTATTACCTTCTAAACTGTAAATATATCAATGACAGATGTGATATTTTCATGTCGTGAAACAGGATTAGATTGTGATTATATAATTAAAGGTGAAACAAGAGAGGAAATTTTAAAGATAGGTGCGGAACATGTAATAAATGCTCATGGTAGGAAAGCTGAAGATATTTTTTTCAAAGATATTCCATGTAATTTCTTATGTCATACATTAGGTAAGATAAACGAATAAAAGATCAACATTAACATCAATTCTAAATGTGACTGTATATACCTGTATGATAAGAATATTTAGAATATTTTATTGGGCATAATACGATTACACATTTACCTAATCACAACAAATTAATTGAAAAAGGTGTTATATTTGAGATTATTTTTTGTCTTACAGTAAGCAATAAAGACTCTTCCTAATTTCAACCTTCTATTGGCCAAAAATTATCTGTGATTAATTCAACTATATTACCTGATGGATCATGAAAATAGATTGATTTACTGTTTCTCATTTCTAATTCTTTGTCGATACTAATTTTCTTCATTTGTAAGAGATTCTTCCAATTCTCATAGTCCTCTTTTTTAATTTCAAAAGCAAAGTGAAGAATAGATGGTGGAGTGATCGCTCCATGTATAGGAAATATACTATTTGAATTGTTTAATGTGTTTTCTGGATTAAAAATTAAAAGCATACTTTTTCCTGCCTTTAAAAATACATGTCTTCCTTTTTCTTCTGATACCAAGTCCAAACCCAAATAATTAATGTAAAAATTTTTCATTTCCTCCAAGTTAGATGTATAGATACAAGTTTCAACAATTTTGTTAAATTTCATTTGTTTATTCTGTTTGATTCATAAATTTATATATAAATTAGTTTCTTGATTGTGTTTGTAATACAATTTTTACAAGGGAATGAGGAATTTACATTCTGCTTGATTCATATATTTTCTCCATTATCGATATTTCGATCATATGTATCCATTATTATATAATAAATTATATATATATAATAATTATAAAATTAGACAAAGTTGCTCTCGAAAGATATAATTAATGCCGAAGGTAAAACCAGCACTATAAAAAATTAAATAAATAAATAAAAGTAAATCAAATTCTTATTTATGAATACTAAAATTTGAGTATTTAATTTGATACTTAAAATAAATTGTAGTAGTATAAACTTTGTATCTTCAATACTATCAAATGATTTTAGATTTATATATATTTATACACTAATTGTATGATATCCTGTTGCTCCACTTGGAAATGGCTTGTTTAACTCTGAAGTTTGGACTTCTCCTTTTTTATCTGTAGCTCTTACTACTATTTTATAATTATCTATTCCTTCATTTGGAATAAATCCTGCTGTCCATAATACCCATGTATACTCAGAAAGTGGTTCCTTGATTTTAGCAGTTTTCCAGGTTTTACCACCATCAATACTAACTTCTACTTTTGAAATCCCTCTATCACCTCCAAATGCGATTCCTGCAATTGGACCTTTTTTATTTGATGAGGAAGAAGGAATTTCATCTAAACCTCTAAATCTATCTCTTATGGGAACTTGACCCGGTATAACTATAGATGATCCAGTGTTATACTCGGCAATATTTGTCCATCCATTTCTCTGCCAATATCCTTCATATACTTTATCAACTAATTCTATTTCTGTTATCCACTTTGGATTCATCATCCCATATAAGCCAGGTACTATAGCTCTAACAGGAAATCCATGCTTAGATGTCAAGGGAGCTAAATTCATTTCATATGATAATATTGTTTTATCCATAAGTCCTTTATCTAATGGGATCCCTACATCGTAACCATCAAAACATCGAAATACTATGTATTTTACAGTGGGACCAATCTTTGCTTTTTCAAGAATGTGTTTGAGGGGTACTCCTTTCCATAGTGCTGTTCCTGTAAGATCCCCTCCTATTTTATTACTTATACATTCTAAGGTTACAAATTCTTCAATTGCAGGCATAGATTTTATTTCCTCATAGCTTAATTTTAATGGATTATCAACCATTCCTTTAATCTGCAAATTCCAAGAATTTACATCCACTTCAGGAATAATAGGATTTATATCTATTCTATAGAATAGATAGGTCGGTGTTATTTCTGAACCAAGTAATGGTGCAAGCGCTGGATCTTTAAATTCAGCTGATATTGATCTTGGTTGTTGTGGGGATGATTTTGATCGCAATAAATCAGAAATATTAGATTGAATTTGTTGTTGTTCAGTATCTTGTACTGGTGAAAATAGTCTATTTAATCCCAAATATATTATTGGAATAGAAATAATTGATCCAAGTATAAGACGAAGAAAGTCTCTTCTATTATAATTTTCCTCTTCTTTAGTATTTTCTGTTATTGTTTGTTGTTGGTACAGACTTTTGTTGTATTTTATCTTTTGGTTTTCTCAAAAACAATGAAAAAATTAATCCATATGCTATTTGTGATGGAATAAGAGAAAGAATAATTAGTTGAACTGAAATTGTTTGAGATCCACTTCTAACTTGAATTATTGTTACCAATAGAATGGAGATTATAATTAAAATTCCATAAGTTAATGTGAAAGAAGATACAACTTGTAGTATGTAGTTATTCAAATTAAATCTGTCATATAATTTATCTAAGAGAATTCCAAATAGACCAAAGATTATTGCGTTTACTATTATTGATCCTATAAAAGAAGAATATTTAGCAAGAGGTCCTAAAGTTTCTATTGCTTGAGATTCAAACTCTCCAGGAGTTAGTGAAAATAATGTTTGTGATGCAAGTTCCGGCAGAAATAATCCGCCAGCAAATACCTTAATTATAATTGATATAGCTATAGATACAAGTCCTGCAACAATCCCAGCAGAGAAGGAAAATAAAACTGAACTTGGCCCCTTTGGCACATAATTTATTATAGAATAAATGATTTAAGCTTTCTTTTTTTAGATATTCTAAAACTATAAATCAACAATAGAAAGTACTATTATTAATAATAAATAGTCTTTTCTATTGGATATATAATTACTTTTTACATTTGAAGAAACGGCCTCATTAATTATTTTATTTTATCTACTTCTTTCATCTTATTCATCATAAGCATCATATCTGCCATCTCGTATTCATGCATCTTTATATCATTACCAGTCATATTCAATTGCATTAATGCTCCATCAATATTATTATCCTCAATATCTATGATTGCTTCCATTAAATGCATTTTAGCATTATCCAATGATGAACCAAAAGTCATGTTGCTCCCTGGTAACATCATACTTTTATTTCCATTTATTATCTCATTGTCATAGCTAGGAGTAGTAGTTACAGAATCTTCATTTAAAGCCGATACTTTGAAAGAGAAAGAAGTTATCAAAATTAATATTAAAATAAAGATTATTAATGATATCATTTTTATTAATGTATGTTCTTCTTTCCTTTTCATAATTTAGTATTTTTGAAAATATTATTCAAAGAATATTATTAACTAGAATTATGCAATAATGAATCGTCTTTCAATCCATAGGATGAATTTGATTTTTGAAAAAGATATTGAGAACATTAAGATTCGATTCATTTAATTACTAAAGTATTTGTTAAAAAATGTTATTTTACAATATTGAATTACAGTAGATGATATAGAATAGAAAATAAAATAAGATCTTTTTATAGTGAAGAGAATCCTTGTAAATACTCACTTATCTGTGAATTTTTATAATACGAATAAAGAAAAGGAAAAAAGGAGGAGACGACAAAAAGAAACATGAATAATAAAAATCAAATATTTGGATTGCACCATATTACTGCAATTTGTAATAATCCTCAAAAAAATATTGATTTTTATACACAATTATTGGGCCTTAGACTGGTCAAGTTAACTGTCAATTTTGATGATCCAACAACATATCATCTATATTATGGAGATGAAATAGGACATCCTGGAACTATTCTTACTTTCTTTCCTTGGCCTGATGCTCCAAAAGGTTATAGAGGAACCAGTCAAGCTATAACAACATCATTTTTAATACCTCCAAACTCTATTGATTACTGGAAAGATCGTCTAAAAAATAATGATATTGGTTTTGAAGGACCAATAAAACGGTTTGATGATGAAGAGCAAGTAATAAGATTATTTGATCCTGATGGTCTTGAACTAGAATTGGTTGCTCATCCATCAGCAAAGGAAAATGATGAAAGATTTTGGAAAGATGGTCCAATATCATATGAAAACGGCATAAGAGGATTTTATTCTGTAAGTTTATCAGAAGAAGGATATGAACGTACTTCAGAAATATTAAAAGATATGGGATACAAAATGATAGAAAATGAAGGTAACCGTTTTCGATTTCAACTTGAAGATTCACAATATGCTACTGGCGCAAAAATATTAGATGTTCTTTGTTTGCCTTATACTCCTCATGGAAGAATTGGAATAGGAACAGTTCATCATATAGCTTTTCGAACTTCATCAGATGAAAATCAAAAATCAATTAGAAAAAATATCATTAAAATAGGATTAAATCCGACGCCGGTAATTGATAGGACCTATTTTCATTCAGTATATTTTAGAGAACCTGGAGGAGTTTTATTTGAAATTGCTACAGATCCACCAGGATTTACTCTAGACCAAAAAGTAGAAGATCTAGGGAAAACGCTGATGTTACCACAATGGCTTGAACCAATAAGAGAAAGATTGGAAAAAGTATTGCCAAAGATACAATTACCTAAAAATAATAAATATAATCCAATAATAGGGAACAAACAACATGATTAAATCAAATGATTTTGGTTTTAATCATATATTTATTAATTCTCCTTCTAATGGTTCTAACAATAAAGAATATGATAATAGAAGTAAGAAATTAACGCTTGTTTTATTACATGGTACAGGTGGAAATGAAGAAGATATTCTCTTTCTTGGAAAGGAAATTGAACCTAATGCATCAATATTAAGTCCAAGAGGAAAAGTATTGGAAAATGGTATGCCTAGATTTTTTAGAAGGTTATCAGAGGGTATTTTTGATATTGAAGATCTTAAATTTAGAACTCATGAGCTTGCCGACTTTATTCAAAATTGTTCTTTACATTATAAATTTAATTTAAACCAAACAATAGCAGTAGGATTTTCAAACGGAGCTAATATTGCTGCTAGTATGCTCTTCCTCGTCCAGAAGTACTTCAAGGCGCATTTTTTTTCAGGGCAATGGTTCCTTTTATTCCTGATGATCCTCTTCCAAATCTTTCAAGCAAAAAAATATTATTATCTGCAGGATTAAATGATCCTATAGCCACAAGAATTGAAACTGAAAATCTTTATAACTTGTTTCAGAAGATTAATGCAAGTATAATAAAGTGGCAACATTCAAGTCACAATCTTATTCAAGATGACTTGGTAATTGCAAAAGAATGGATATTAAATAAATTTCATTGAAAAATAATAGAATACTAATTTAGATTTAAATTATACAATAATAAAATAAAATGATAACTACAAATAAAGATATTTACATTGCATATCAATTAAAAATTTTTAACTTGCTACCTATCATTCTATTATTTAATTAATGACTAGTATAAACAAACAGATTCCACTTTATCCTCTATTATTGATTAATTTTATTGGAACTCTCGGTTTTAGTATTGTTTTGCCTTTTTTAGTATTTTTAGTCATAGATTTTGGAGGGAATGCTATAGTTTATGGTATACTAGCTGCTATGTATCCTGCATTTCAACTCATTGGAGCTCCAATATTAGGAAGGTGGTCTGATATCTATGGACGAAAAAAGGTTCTTCTTATAAGTCATGGAGGAACATTAATTGGTTGGATATTTTTCCTTATTGCACTATTCTTACCTGTTGAAAATCTTTTTAGAATTAGTTCCTTATTTATAGGAACTTTTGTTATCACTCTTCCATTAGTTATGTTATTTTTAGCTAGAATCTATAGATGGAATTACTGGTGGTAATATTTCTGTTGCCAATGCATATCTTGCAGATATTTCCTCAGATGAAAATAGAAGTAAAAACTTTGGCAAAATGGCAATATCTTCAAATCTTGGTTTTATTGTTGGACCTGCATTAGCAGGAATTTTAGGTGCAACTATTTATCAAGAAATATTACCTGTGCTAGCAGCTCTTTTACTTTCTTTAATAACACTAATTGTAATAAGTTTCGCTTTAAAAGAATCCAAACCTCAATTGGTGGTTGTTACGAATCAAATTCCAGAAAAGGAAAGTATTAGAAAAGTTTTTGCCCAAGAATGCAAAGAATGCTACCAGGCTCCAAATCCAACAAAACTTAGATTTCAAGATGTTTTCAAACTAAAACACATTTCATTTCTAATTGTTTTGTATTTTTTTATTTTTCTTGGTTTTAACATATTTTATACATCGTTTCCAATTCATGCAATAAGTGGTTTAAAATGGTCAATAACAGAAATGGGAATATTTTATGCAGTTTTAAGTGGTATCATGGTTTTGGTTCAAGGGCCGGTTTTACGTAAAGCATTAAAAAAATTCTCTGAAGAAAAATTAGTTATCATTGGAAGTATAATATTAGGAACAAATTTTATTTTATTTGTATCAAACAATAATATCTTTATTTATGCAGCTGCAGTTCTGTTTGCAGTTGGAAATGGATTGATGTGGCCATCTTTCTTGTCAATACTTTCAAAGACTGCTGGTAGTGCATATCAAGGATTTATTCAGGGTGTTGCAAGTAGTTTTGCAAGTCTTGCTAGCATTGTTGGGCTAATAATAGGAGGGCTTTTGTATAATTTAATTGGTGGATCTACTTTTCTAATTAGCGCTGGAATTATATTCATAGTTTTTATCATATCTTTTAGGCTATTGAAAATAAAAGAGTAGAATAGAACAGATAAAGAGTATTAGAAAATGATATTAAATATGAAGACTTTTAACCATCTATTTCGTATTGAATAGTTTTTCTCCTTGGCATAAATCTTTTTGAAAGTTATTCATATTTTACGTAATAGAAAGAATATGAAATGTAATGTAATCTATTGTATGTTTTACTGTAAGCTAATCGGGCTGATCGGGAATTAGAAACCAAAGTTAGATCTTTTCATATAGATAAGGATCCTCCCATTATTTCACATTTTATTATTAAATCAATATGAAAAAAGGGTACTATCGATTTTGATTTGTATAATTCAGTTATGCTACCCAGTAATTCCTTTTGTTGCATTTAGGATTAATTCGGCGGTCTCATATGGATGTGATACAAGTGATGCATGGCTAGCGTTTACCGTTACAGATGGTAGCATTAATTTGTTCTGCAAAAAGACGTTGGCATATCAGGAGAGAAACGCGTGATCGCCCCCAGAAATCTGGAACCATGACGGAAGTTGCTTCCAAGCTGGAGGGCCAGATTTTTCAGCAATAATTGATTGATTAATGGGTTTCTGCACTACGGCCATGATATCGGCTTCAGCCGGATCAACATCTTGAGCAAAGGCTCCTCGGAATCATTTCCGGGTTTAGGTAGATAAACCCTCCACTATCGTAAACCAAAAGATCTTTCGGAAACTTTTGTTAAGTCGATGAAATTATTGACAGCGACTGACCTTCTCAGGAGCAACGGCAGAAATGTAAACAAGTCCTGTGACGTTGGGATTATTATAAGCAGCATTTGTCATTCACAAATCCACCGTATGAATGTCCTACGAGAGTTACTGGTCCACCAAGTATGATCGATTGCTCTCTTAACAGTAGCAATATCATCAGCCACAGAAGTGAGAGACATTTGAACAGCGATAACGCGGTGTCCTGCGTCTTTTAGAATAGGAATTACTTTGCTCCATGATGAGCCGTCAGCCCATGCTCCATGGACAAGAACAATATTAGCAGCATTTTTTGTCATACCCTGTATTCCTTGAGATTGCATTAATGTCATATTCTCTAGGCTAGCGAAGCCAGAATATGTAGGTGACACAAAACTCGCGATGATTGTAATGCTCAGACACAGCAGAAGTAAAACTTTTGCTTTTTGATAGCATTTTTTCATATTATATATTCATATGATTAGGTCACTTATAAAGATGCTAAGATCAACAAAATCAATCTACATAAAACTTGATGTCATACAAATTGCTTAAGGATATGTATTTAATAAGCAATTCAAATAACTTAGATAAGTAGATCATTTATTAAATATCCTCAAACATCTGGATTCCACTGTATTTCATAGAAAGAGCAATAGAATCATACTGTATGGCAATACAAAGTACCTTTAGAATAAGACAATATGGAGAAAGAGTTGCAGATTTATAGGTGTTTTAATCAAGTTCATATCTGTTTGGTCCCATTAACTAATGGCTTCTATAACTAAAATCAAAGCTTAGAGGGCTTCGAGCATGGCATCTAGTTGGGATCGGCAAACTTGTTTTTTTTTCTTTTGGTAACTTATATGAAATCTTCATCATATTATTTCTGAAGAATATTAAAAAAATAACAAAAGGAATCAGTGAATAAACCTTATATAAAGTGGGACCAGTCATAGTTACTCTAGATTTGTATACGTATCAATTGCTTATTACCTTTATGTTATAATAAAATTATCTGATGTTGAAAGCATTAATAAAATAAAATATAATAAAATAAAAAGATATTACTAATTAAAAGAATTTCAATTTTCAATCTATGGTTATATTATGAATAAAATTAATTTCCTTGTTTTGGTAAATATTTATATAAATACTTTTAGAGCAAAATGACATGATAAAATAAGTAAAACAATATTCTGAATATATTCATTATATGTATTCTTATATCGATGTTCTTCTATCTCATCTTATGCTTAATTCAGAAATTGACCGTAAAAGAAATCCAACTCACAAAATTAATTACTTATTTGTTAATTTCATTTTATGAAGAAATTATTAATTAATTGTTTCATAACATAACCACTTAAATAATATTCTTCTGTATAATTATTCTATGGCTGAAAAAAGCAACCCTTCATTTCAGTTTTCATTTTATTTGGTAACAATATTTCTTACAATTCCTGTTGTTGTAACCGTAATAATTTTTAGCTCATTAACATTAAACATGAATCAAATTACAATAGCACAACAACAACCACCACCTTTTAATGAAGATATATCTTTTGATATTGATAATGTGACCTTTTCACATCATATGGCCTCTGTGAATGGTATTCAATTACACTATGTAATGGGTGGTAAAGGAGACCCTATAGTCTTGTTACATGGTTGGCCAGAAACATGGTATGAATGGAGGCATATTATGCCAGCTTTGGCTAAGAACTATACTGTTATTGGGCCTGATCTGCGAGGCCTTGGAGACTCTTCAAAACCATTAACTGGTTATGATGGTAAAACTGTAGCTGAAGATATACATCAACTAGTTACTCAGTTAGGATTTAAAACAATTTTCCTAGTTGGTCACGATATCGGAACACAGGTAGCCTATTCTTACGCAACTGCACATCCTAAGGAAGTAAAGAAGTTAGTAGTCATGGATTTAACGATTCCTGGGTTCGAACCTGCCGGAATGATGCCAGTATGGTGGCGCTCATTCCATCAGACACCTGATATACCAGAAACCCTTGTACAAGGAAAAGAGATGATGTATTTATCATGGTTCTATCGTAATCTTGCGTATAATCCATCAGCAATAACGCAAACGGATATCAACGAATTTGTTAGTCATTATTCTGACCCAGGAGGAATGCATTCTGGATTTGAGTATTATCGAGCTTTCCCGCAGGATGCGATTCAAAATATGAATTATTCAAAGATAAAGCTTACAATGCCAGTACTGGCGTTAGGTGCAGGATACATTTCAACATTTGGAGGTAATGTTACTATGCCTACTATCGTGTATGGCATGCAGATATTGGCTCAAAATGCTACGGGTATTACAGTTCCCAATTCGGGTCACTGGATTCCAGAAGAGCGACCAGACTTTGTTATAAAAATGCTCGACAATTTCTTTGCTGGTAATTCTACTAAAACTAAATGAGGACGAACCGACCTGATGTCTCTTTGGGCGGGACAAAGTGCCGCTCTTTTGCGGCACCACAAGACCTCCGAGTTATTTTCCCCGTTGGTTCGTGAAACCGAAGAGGTTTTTAACACGAAATTTGTTTAGAAAATTGCCACATGAAAAATATTGACGCCTTCGGCCAAGATCGTGTGTCGTATAACTCAATCCAAGTTGACAATCTGAAAGTCTTTTACCGAGAGGACGGGCCTAAAGACGGCCGCGTCATCCTTTTGCTGCATGGCGTTCCAACGTCTTCCAGAATGTATCAGCCGATGTTGGAATCCTCTTTGAGCACCAAATATCATCTCATCGCCCCAGACTTTCCAGGCTTTGGGCACAGCTCTTGGCCAAGCAGGAAAGAATTTAGCTACACCTTCGATAATCTTGCGCGAGTGATGCAGGATTTTGCCGATGCATTGAAGCTAGATCACTATACGCTTTACCTCCACGACTACGGCGGTCCGGTGGGAATGCGTATGGCCATTGCCGAACCGGAAAAAGTCGAAGCTATCATCATTCAAAATGCAGTTTCTCACGAAGAGGGTTTATCTCCGCTCTGGGCTGCGCGGCGAGTCTTTTGGCAAGATCGAGCTTCGCACGAGGCTGCATTTCGCAAGAGTTTTCTTTCATTGGAAACAACCCGCAACAGACACTTAGGCACGTCTCCTCATCCCGAACGAATTGATCCCGATACTTGGATGGATGAGTTTTATTTTTTGAATCAGCGGGGTCAGGCAGATATTCAAACTGATTTGTTTTTTGACTATCAGAACAACCTAAAGGCTTATCCGATTTGGCAAAAATGGCTTCGTGATCATCAACCTCCTATACTGGTTATCTGGGGACGATATGATCCCTCGTTTACGATTGCCGGCGCTAAAGCGTATCACAATGACGTGCCGGGAGCGGAGGTCCATATTCTAGATGCCGGGCATTTTGCGTTAGATGAGCAAGCTTCCGAAGTAATTCGGTTGACCAAATTATTTCTACAAAAGCAACAGCTGCAATAACCAAAATTCACGCCTCGCAGCAATTAGGGTTAAGAAGATCTCCAACGCTAATGCATGAGGCACGACAAGATGATTCATTTCCAAGACAACCAAAGAAATAGTTGCTTTTTGATGGCAGATTTGTCTACATGCATTTAGAGAGTTTGAAAGTTTCAATCAGTTCATGAAAGGGATCGATAGCCAACTACCATAAATATCTAGAAGAACAGAATAATACATGCGTTCAGTACAGGTATCTAATCCTAAAGGACCTTTTGAAATAGTAGAACGAAACACTCCAGAACCTGGTCCCATGCAAGTACGTATTAAGGTACAAGCCTGTGGTATCTGCCATAGTGATTCCTTTCCTAAGGAAGGATTATTCCCAGGCATACAATATCCAAGGGTTCCTGGCCATGAGGTTGCAGGGGTGATTGATGTAGTAGGTAGAGACGTTACTACTACTGAATGGAAAGCCGGACAGAGAGTAGCTGTTGGCTGGCAAGGAGGTCATTGTGAGTCCTGTCGGCGCGGCGATTTTGTGACTTGTCGTTACGCACAGGTACCTGGTATCTCATATGATGGTGGGTATGCTGACTATATGATAGCTCCAACTGAAGCACTTGCAATTATCCCTGATGAGTTGTCAGCAACAGATGCTGCACCTCTTATGTGTGCTGGTATTACCACTTACAATGCTCTTAGAAACAGCGGAGCACGTCCAGGTGATGTAGTTGCCATCCTTGGAATAGGAGGACTTGGACATCTAGGTGTTCAATTTGCTGCCAAGATGGGTTTTAGGACCATCGCTATTGCAAGAGGAAAGGACGAAGAAGAACTGGTGAAAAAGTTGGGTGCAAGTCAATACATTGATAACCGTTCTCAGAATGCTGTCGAAGAACTTAACAAATTGGGAGGAGCCAAAGTCATACTTGCAACAGTACCAAGTGGAAAAGCCATGAGTGAAATCCTTGGTCTTGCAGTCAATGGAAAGATTGTGATAATTGGAGCATCTGATGAGCCATTTGAAGTGCCTCCATTTCTGTTTATCCAAGGACGTCGGTCATTGGTAGGATGGCCTGCTGGTACTTCAATTGATTCACAAGATACTCTATCATTTAGTGTTCTCTCTGGTGTAAGGTCTATGAATGAGGTCTTTCCACTAGAGCGTGCGGCAGAAGCCTATGAGTTAATGATGAGTGGTAATGCTAGGTTTAGATGTGTACTTACAACAGGTAACTAGAGATCATACAGGTTGCTCATTACCGAAGAATATACATCATTTCCAAGTTAGAGTTATGAAAGATTGAATTCATGACTATCATGAAGCAATACCCACCATAATAATTTATTTTGCTAAATCAAGGATGAATTGTTGTGACAGTGGTTAGAACTTGTATCTCCGTTAACAGTAGATCAGTCCTACCTCCTAATTCTTGAACGATTTTAGCTTCAGTCATTGATTGAGCTAATTACGAAGCAACATTATTAACTTAAAAATGCAATTAACATCAGAAGAAGATATAGTAAATGCATTTAAGAACAAAGAGCTAACAATAAAATCAACAGAGATAATTGTTAATTGTCCATTTGTACAATGGAAAGACAATTCTCTAAAAGTTAGTTAGAGAAAATAAGAATCAGATTTATAGATCATAATAACTATAATATTATGAATCCATTTTTAGAATCAATATCACAACGGAAACCATTGGCCCATTGAACTTGTTCCAATTCTATTTCTAGGAGAAGTCATTAAGCAATAATATTATCAAGCAGAAAATAATCTTTACTTGTTGTAATCATTTTTATTTATGAATTCAATAATACAAAAAAAGATTTTGAAATCTTATTAATAATGTTAAAAACAATTTTCCGGTGATGGTAGAATTCTCTAGGATTTGAATCCTTCTATAAAGATAAGACCACCAATTACCTTTTCTTCTGTTAATGGTTTTGTTATCATTTTGTCTATTGAAAAATAAACAGCGGTAGGTTTATTCCGGAGATTGAGGTAGCTTGGCTAATTTATATGTGGTTATCGAGAATTTTCCTGCATCTTTATCGTAGTAAAACCAGACGGGTTGTGGATATTGGGTTCACCTCACCTTGTTAATCTCACCGATGGTAAACCATCAACGACATGCCAAGTTTCTACCATTTTTCCATTTTGAATGCGGTATATACTCACGCCTCTGTAGTTGATTATTTTATTAGTTTGCTGAGTGTCGGAGGTCGATTTTGGTGTCAATGAACCTTTCCAATATGTGCCTACAAGATTCGGATAAATTTCTGATGCAATCATTGCTTCTACCACATAATTGAATTCATCTAATTTATCTAAAGAATTCTTAAGGTCATTCTTTGCTCCAGCAACTCCTCTTCCAGGAGAGCCCATATAAGAGGTTTGGCCATGGTCTACGTAATCGGGGGATATTATTTCATCAAATATTGCTTCATTTTTGTTATTGTACGCTTCAAAGTAGCGTTGAATAATTGCTTTGTTGATTTCAACTTGTGACATTGTGTCATTAGTATTCATACTAGTATATTACATTCTTTATTCATTTATTATTAAATTTGGAAGTTATCCATTGGTAACTATGCTCTTTATATGATTAAATTGTATTTAACAAACTATACATATTCCACAAGGAGAAGAAGTTGCAGTTGTAACGGGCAGCTCTACTGGTATGGGATTGGAAGAAGAAGCATTTATAGCATTATTTGTAAATGCTTCAACAAGGTTTTCGTAATGCTTTTCGGCGAAGTCTAATATGTTATCATTATTGGGTTGAAGATATTTGATAGCGTTATCGTTGTTATTATTATCTTTATATTACTCACGATCATTTCTAGTCAGTATTTTGTAAATTATGTTAATCATTTTTGGATCAGATCTTAACGTCTGGTGTAGTGCTGAAAAAGCTACTGACATTACTTGTTAAATGATGGATTAGGGTCATTTGCGTTTGGGCCTTTATGAAGTACTTCATTGCTTTTATTAAACTAAGAACAAAAGCCAAAGCTAGCCATTGTGATTTTCACATCTTATAGAAAATAAAAATGCTTTAATGGAAATGAGAATCCTTATTTACTTTTGCCACGATGTACATGCGTGTGATCAAAGACAGAAAGAATGGAGCGGAACTTAAACAATGAATCGAGATAATATTAGTGCATTAGTGGTGGCAATAACGGTACTATATGTTATCTTTGGTTTTACAATATATTTCAACAACCCTGGTCTTAATAATGTATGGCCAATACAACAAAAAGACAAAGACATGCTCGTACTTGGTCTTCATTCACCTGAATTTACGTTTGAAAAAAATCATACCAATGTGAAGGCTGCTGTCCAAAGATTTGGGATAACTAATCCTGCAATAGCAGATACAACGATAGAAAATCATACCGTAACTATGAAAATCAATAAGACTCAGTTCCAGCAAGTTAATGAGTCACAATTCAAAAAGGCACCTGAATTTGCTCAAATAAGTGGCTACATCAATACACCTAATAATAATCCGCTAACACTTTCATCTCTTAAAGGAAAAGTAGTTTTAGTATACATTTGGACATACACATGCATTAACTCGATTCGTCCTATGCCGTACATTGACGATTGGAATCAAAAATATTCTAATAAGGGTTTAGTCATAGTTGGTGTTCATTCACCTGAATTTACGTTTGAAAAGAACTATACCAATGTGAAGGCTGCTGTCCAAAGATTTGGAATAACTTATCCTGTAATACTAGACAGCGACCATGGAACTTGGAATGCATATGGAAACCAGTATTGGCCTAGATTTTACTTGATTGATACTCAAGGAAATATAAGATACGATCACATAGGTGAAGGTAGTTATGATCAAATAGAAAAAGCAATTCAGTCACTGCTAGCAGAACGTGCTGCTCTAATGGGTGCAAAAGAAATAAGCTTCAATACAAAACCAACAACACTAATCAAACCAGAAAGTTTGCACTATGTAGATTTAAGACAGAGCACAACACCAGAAATATACATAGGGTATAATACATCGAGAGCGCCACTTGGAAATCCTGAAGGCTTCAAACCAGATCAGACAATTTCATACTCAATCCCATCAACTAAAAATTTCAAACCTGATACTGTATACCTTGAAGGCAACTGGAAGAACAATCCCGATAATATGGAATTACAAAATGACACTGGACGCATTTTGCTGACGTATCATGCAAAGTCTGTTAATATAATAGCAGGAGGAAAGGGTGGAGGAGTTGTTTTTAATGATGAAGGACTAGAAGGAGCAGCTGCAGGATCAACAGCGAAGATACCGAACAAATCTTTAGGAGAAGATTTATCACAAGATGACAGTTTTAGAATTGACGGGCAAAGGTTGTATAATTTAGCTATACATAACAACTATACTGCTCATAATATTGTAATTGATGTTAAAGGCAAAGGATTTCAATTCTATA
>CAWIYT010000358.1:0-17543 GCA_963840085.1 uncultured Nitrososphaerales archaeon | reverse complement strand
CGAGATATTTTATCAATAACCTCATCTTCTGATACATTTTCCTGACTAGTTGTAAATCTTTGTCTTTCATCATTTGAAAACATATTTGTTATACTAGAAGGTAATAATGACATCAATCCTGATGCTCTTTGTGGTTCAGCATTACCTAACAAGAACTTTGATACTAAAGGCAGTGCCATTCTAGCAATATTAGAAGATAATCCACTTCTTTGTGAAAATAGTCCAAATATATCATCCATGTCCATGTTATATCATAGACAATAAATCTTATAATAATTGCTTATTTACTATTTATATCAGTAGACATGCTAGCAATATAAAATTACAAAATAAATAATTTTTTTATTATATATTTGTATTATTCTTTATCTACATTTGAGGTATCTAATTCTTCAGATGTGATCTCATCAGTTATCTTTTTTTTACCTTTAATTGCTTTCTTTTTTACTACTGCCTCTTCTTTAACATAGGGCTTTTTTGTAACTTCTGCTTCTTCTCTTTTTAATGGTATTTTTATCTCCTCTGGTGATTGTACAGGACTTTGTGCTTCTCTTTCATCACTACCACCGCTTGGAGGTCTTCTCTCAATACTTATTTCTTCTCTTGTTAATGGAACTTCTACTGTTTTAGTTTCTTTGACTGGTTTTTTAGTAATTGTTGCTTGATCTTGTTGAGACTTTTTAGATACATCTAATCTTTCTTCTGTTAATGGTATATGTTCCTCTTCACTAGTTTCCATTTCAGGAGTTGTTATTTTTTCTTGTATATTATCAGAATCCCATATAGTTGGTGGTTCATGCTGATATTGGCTTAATTCTTGTTTAGAAAATCTAAATCTTAATACATCGCCATCATAACTTTCGGCTTGATCTTTTGGAATATAGAATTTTTCTTTGTTGATTATTCCTTTTTGTACTAGTACATAATTGCCTTGAACTTCTTGTACTTCACCTAAATCCTCATCATCAATTCCTCTTGCTTCTTTTTTTATAGTTTCATTCCATTCAATATTATTAGAATTCATAAAGTTTGCTATATTACAAGTTATTTAATAATTAGAGACAATTTAATTGTCATAGCCTGGACCAACTACATCATTTGGTTTATAGGATTAGCATATCCTGACTGACAAAATTTTGTTTTTTACCAGATTTTACTTTTAATTAGATTTATTGCTTCTTCATATACTTTTTTTCCTTTTTGTTTATCACCATTAAAGCATTCATTCGATATTTTCTCAATAACTTTATCCGGAGGAATACTTTCTAGGTTTGTCTTGATTTTGTTTTTCTCATCAGCAGAAAACAAATTTGTTAAACTTGATGGTAGCATTGATAAAAGTCCTGATGCTTTGATTGGTTCTGAATTTTGAATAAAATACCGACATGTTATTGAAATACCTTGTCTTGCAGCATTAGGCTCAATTCCTAATCTTTCTGCAAAACTTTCAATAATATCTTCCATAAATAATATATGACTATAAAATATATAACCAATTAAGTTATGATATTTTACAATATCTACAAATAGACTATGAATAAGAATATTTTCCATTATAATAGATAATTATGATTTTCTAATATTTTAATAAATTGTCATTAAGAAAATTAAATATAATACTATAGTTAAATAAAAATGAATTAATTTTAGTAAAGTCTAATCTCTTTTGTATTGTTTTGCTTCTTCATCAGTCACAGTAAAGAAGACAGTACTGCCATCAAAATGGTGTACTAAATTTTTAGGAATATAGAATACATCTTTGTCTATAGTACCTTTTTGTGTTACTATGAATTCGTCTGTAACTTCTTGAACTTCACCAAAGTCAGCATCTCCTAGTCCTCTTGCTTCTTTTTTGATAATTTCTTTAGGATTAAATGCTGTAGATTCACTTCCACTAGTTTGATCTTGAGACATTCCTATGTTCCCATCTTGTAAACTACTATTTTCGCCTTGTGCTAACACATTTTTAAATGATGTTGTTGGTATTCCTCCTGTTGTTGCTGCTGCAATTAAAGCAAATGCAAGAATAGATGAAATTGCTATTGTTGAATAGATTTTTGACTCCATATCAATTTTAGTTAAATATAATATATAATAATTAAACTACTTATTTAGAACATATTCAGACGTTGCATATTGTTAATAATAATAATAATAAAATTCAATAACCTATTTTAAAAAGCCATAGCCTTCCATCATAAGTAGTAGGAGCAAATTTAGAAGGCTATGATATAGTATGAATTGGTCTTTCCATTGAAAAGAATGACCACAATAGATTCGAGTACACAAACCTGTTAATAATACTATATAAAAATTAGAGATAAATTAATTGCCATAGCCTGTAAATATGACAAACACTCACAATATATATGATAAATCCAGGCTATGACTGACTTGGATGGTTTATATCTTTAATATTTAATATCAAATATAGTATTTAGAACTTTGAAACTATTCTTCTAGAGTTTTAAATAAGAAATATTTTTTTTGTTCTCAATAAATAAGCAATAGAGTTATTTTCTATTACAAAGTAATAAAAAGACTAAATCATCACTGGGATTCAAACAGATATGCAAAAACATGTTCATATTAATATTATATATTGCATGTTAGCAATATCTGTTACAAGTTCATTACTCATTGTTTTTTCCACATCAACAAAAATGCTACCATTAGTACATCCTGCATTAGCCGAAGAAAAAGAAGTTGACTTTGCAAAGAAAGACAAACCAAGTTTTGTTTTAGATGCTAATAATTGTAAATCTGAAAAAGTTCTAAAAGGTGCTTCAAATAAAAAGGATTTGAAAATACTTTCAGAATGTGAAAAGGCAATAGGAAAGGTAAAACATGTTCAAGAAATGCCTGATGGAGATTATAAATTCTTCTTAAAATTAGATAAAGAATACAAATCTCTTTTAAATAAGGGCAACAAGAAGCAAACAGATGGAAATCTTGTCATAGAAGTGGTTCCAAGAGATCAAGATTCTAAATATGTCGAATTACCAGATAAAGGAGACAATGTAGCAGTATGGGGAGCATGGGTCATAGATAAACCAAAAGGATGGAATGAAATTCATCCAGCATGGAAAGTTATTGTAAATTAGATGATAATGTTTTTTAATCTTCGAAAAAAGGTCTAAAGCGAACATCAAAACCTGGAGAATTATTTGCAAATTGCTTTATTGTGATCATTCTGCATATTTTGTCTTGCAACTCTGAATGTTCAAAAAATTTCTTTTTACAAATAGGACACATAGATTTATAGTTCATACTATAAGCACATAATTAATTCAATTAAATTAAACTTTACACATTATTTTTAAGAAATCTGTTCATTTTCTTTTTCTCCTGATAATAGTTTCCTAATCCCTTTCTTTGATTCATTTGGAATTGATGGCACATGGATAGGGAGGCTGGATTAGTATCCTCGCTTCGAATCCTCTTTTTGGTAGGATTCATTAGAGAATTTAATAAGAACCAACAAATAATCTTTACCTTTTGTTATCATTTATTTACAAATTGATTTAGTCCAATTCTGTAATTATATAAGAAAATCAAATTTTCTTCATAACAGTATTAATTGTATGCAAATGTATTAGATCCTAAATTTGATAACATAGTTCAAACCTTATATATTAAGAGGTTATGGATTGTATGATGATAATCAAGAAGGAGATTAATTAAAAATGACTAATAATAAAAAAGAACAGTCATCAATAAAGATACTTGAATCAATTCTGATTATCTTAACTGTACTAATGACTATGTGCATAAACTACAAAACAGTATAAATAAAATTTTTTTGCTATTTACAATTCAATATTTTTTGTTGCTGTGATTCAATCATAGCAAACAGTAAATTTTTTTCATATTCTTTCTTTGATTTTATAGAATAGGAATCTCCAAAGCAACACATTCCACATTTCCTTTTTCTTGAATTGCCTTCTTTTGAAGGATCAAATTGATATGAACAATTCTTACATTTCATAAATATCTAGATTATGTATTCTATATATAAGTATACCTACTTTGGGGTATACTTTTACAAACCAATATTATAATAAATAATATGTTAATAATGAATACATGGGTGAAAAGTCCTCAGTTACAATTAACACTCCTGGTAAAGCCTCTCTTAAAACTACAATACCAATTTCAATGGTTAGACAATTTGGAATAAACCAAGGCAATCAGTTAGATTGGTCTGTTGCAAAGTTTGGAGATAATGAACTTGTAATGGTAGTAAGAAAAGAAGGTCAAAAATTAGAACAGAACATAATACCGTATGAGGTCATTGAAGAGGAACGTGAAAAAAATAAAAGAGAAATAAAAACTGGTAAAAAAGAATCATTTCGTCCAACTATGGTTTAGTAAAGAAATGAGTTCTGAAATTGACAAAAATATATGTGAAATCTGTGGACAGAAAGCAATTGCTGGCATTTTAGACAATTATGATAATGATGATGATAGTACTAATAAAACCAGAATAAGATATTCATGTCATGATCACTATTTACAAGTTTATAAAAGGATCCAAGAAGAAAGAAAAAATCAGAAATGAGTTTTTTCCTTTTCTTGTTCTCGTATTCATTTAGAGAGAAATATTTTTTTATCTTAAAAATTTTGATTCTTTATTAAATAAATCAAGTATTTGAGTATCTGTAGAAGCAACATCCCAAACAGTAAAATCATCTAACTCACCTATGAAACCTCCTACTATATTGTCATTTTTAGACAAAGTACTTGCTCCTAATCTTATTGGCGTATTTCCACTTATATCAGGTTTTACTCCTGTATTGGTTATATCAGTGGCAATTAGGGTACCGTCTATATACAACTTCAAAGTATGAGATAATTGATTAAAAGTTAAAACTGCCTGATGCCAACTTCCATCATTATATGACGATGGTGAAGTAACCATATATACATCTCCAGTAGAGGTCTCAAATCCTCCATTGATTTGTTCATCTTCTGTCAGATATAATCCAAAATTAAGATTGTTTCCCGTTATATCACTGCCTGTATGCTTTACACCCTTATTTACAAGAACAGTTTCATCAGTTACATCCATTTCACTATTGAACCATATTGATGCTGTGAAATCATTGGGAGTAATTCCTTGAGTATTAATCATATTGGCATAATTATTTCCAGAAAATTGTAATACTTTTGAACTTTTTGCAACTGGTAATTTATCATTTATTGCAAGCATGGATTTACCAGTATCTGTAGAAGTTGGTTTATTAGTGATTGTTGATGTTGACGATGATGTTGCTGCTGTTGTTGTTATTGAATTTATCATATTAATTACGCTCTGTTCAAGTTCTTCAAATTTATCTCCGGGAGCAGTAAATGTTGCTACCCATATTTCATCTCCCACTTTAGCATTTACCATCATAGAGTAACTTCTTGGATATGATTCAAAGTAAGATTTAGGCTGAGAAAAAATGAAACTACAAGTATCATATCCTTGAATAGTCATTTTCTCACATTCTACGTCTTCTTCTATTCGTTTGTCCTCATATTTATTATTACCAATAAAACCTGGCAATGTTAGTTGCACACTTTCTTTAACTGATAAAGTAGGCATAGGATCTTTGAAAAATCCAAGAGTAATAGCAGCATCATGGCCACCTGTTTCTTTATCACCAAAAGTTAATTCTATTTCATCAAATCTATTCCTGTCTGGAATAGCAACCCATATTGATTGATCGTATTCTAAGGTAAATCTTCCTTTAGGGTCTTTGTATAATGTTAATTCTGAAAGTGGTCGTTGTAATTGTTGTTGGTCTGTTGATTGTAGTTGATTTAGAGGTTCTTTTTGATTTTCTTCTTCCTTACCATTTAGAACCATAAAAGATGGTTGCTTTGTCTTTGTTTCATTAGTAGAAACAAATTCTATAGAATTGATTATATTTTTGAAATCATTTAGATACTTTGAATATTGTCCATTTTTATCAGTAGAAAAAAGAAAACCATAAAATGAATTTGGCCCTTTTATAAAGACATCTATAAGAGTGTCTCCAAGGGTGTTGTCTCCTTTATTTTCAAATTCCATTTGCATAGCAGGAATGTGATTATTTGTTAATGCAGTTTGATTGTCATTTATGAAAATTAGATCTTGATTTTTCGAAATGGTATCTTGGTATGTATATTTAACAAATTCTAATAGTGTATCACATTTACATTTATCCTTAATTTTTGGAGCATCAAATTTATCTTGAACTATCAATATCTTGGCTTCAAGATCTGGAGTTGATAATAATGTTGAACAAACAATTTTTTTCACATGATGGATCATCTTCTTTGACTGTAATTCCCCATGGATCAAAATATTTAATCTTGATACCAAGCCCTTCATAAATATTACCTTCTTGAGCAAAGGTTTGATGAGATATTGCAGATACAAAAAATAATGAGCCTGCTGTTATTGTAAGGACGAATAACATTGTTGTTGATATGAATGTTTTATTATTATTATCAATGCTACTAAATGTACTCAAAGCATCTATTAGAGATTTGTCTTAATCCAATTAAATTAACTTTACGCAGTATTTTTCAGAAATCTTTTCTACTTTTTCTTCTTTTGAAACTTATGAATCACCTAAAGAGAGGTCATCTGTTATAATAATCAAGTTAGAATTGTATTTCTCCTTTTTATATCTTTTGCAAGATCAAATATCAAGAACCGTGCTAATTGATGGATTGTGAATATTCTTTTTACTATTGTATTATTTAATACTGTATCTAAATTCATTTTGTACTTTTTATGGGCTATTTCCACTATTTTATAAAAGTCTAATTTATTATCTGCAACTAGAACATATACACTAGGAGATTCCAGCCCACCAAATCTTTTAGATAAATGACCTCTTACAATAGTATCACAGACTAGATCAGGTTGCGGCTTAACAAAACAAATTTTATCGCCTAAAGTTAATTCTATTATTCTTTTATTCTTAGATATGTCAATTGAAAACCTATCAACTAAAAGTTGATGTGCTGTAATAAATTTTGGAATATTAATTTGACTTGTTACATTCTCAATCAATCACAATAGTAGAAAATAGTATTATAAATTCAATAGAGATCGTTGAAGAGAGGGAGAGACAGAAAAAAAGACAAGGTAAAATAAGGTAATTCATTGGCTCATCTATTATCTGATCAATTATTGGTTTTAAGTGAAAGAATATACAATAACAGTTAGAAAGAAAGCAAATGATATGATATAATTTATTTAACTAATCTTAAATTGAATTTTCTATAATACCTATTAATTATCATAGCATTAATCCGATTTTTAATATTAAGAAACTAGATAGTGAAAGATTTAGAGATTCTAAATCCAAGTATTAAAAAAATAAAGGGTGTTATTACAACTCTGTCAGATAAATTAATTATGCTACCAGAAAGGTTATAAATGAAGTATAAAAAATCTAATAATATTAATTATAAAAAATATCATCAATAAATAACAGTTTTTAAAAAAATATAAAGTTGAATTACTTTGCTAATTCTTGTAATCCTTTGCCGATAGTTTCAGCGAGTTTTTTTGCACCTTCAGTAATATTTTTTCCTATGTCTTTTGCACCTTCAGTAGTAGTCTTTAGTTCTTCAGCATCTTGGTTGTTACCAAAGTCTGTATTATTTGAAGGAATCTCAATTTCTTGATCTGATGGCTTTTGAATAGTTTTTGGAGTTATTGATTTTATTATTTCTAGCATTATTGGTTCTAGTTTATCATATTTAGATGAAGGCGATGCAGAAAAAACTGTATAATGCCTGTCATTTCCTTCTGGGAAAGCCAATGATATTAAAATTGCATACCCTTTATCAAGATAAAGTTCAGAGTAAGCCGGTAGTCCAGCGATTGAGACTTTGCCTTTGGGATATGTCTCTATTTTACTAGCATCTGAAGATAAAGGTAAATTAAACTTCATATAAAAATCAACATATTCTTTTGGATCAGTTCTCATAAAAACTTTTTCTGTAGGCTTTATCGCTTCATCTGAAACTTGGATTGATGCATTACTTGCTTTATCCCTAAATAGGAGTTCATAATTATCAAATCTACTACTGGAGACATTAACATTCCAATGACTGGGATACATGAAACTTAATTTACCAGATTCGCCTATTATCCAATTCCTAGTATTTTCTACTTGATATGTTTGATTTATTTTCTCTCGAACAGACTTTGCTTGTTTATCTAATGATTGACTACTACTGTCAGAGAAGGAACCTAATCCTAATTGATTTAATTTTTCTTGTGCTAATTTTAGTTGTTCTTCTAATGAAGTTGAGCCTTGTTCTTGTTTTTCTTGTCGTCCTAAAATAGTTTCATTTATTGTTTGGTTTTCTAATGCTATGGTTTCATTGACTAAATCTTCTGTTGTTAAACCTTCATTTGGCTCTTTAGCAGATATTGCTGGTTTTTCTTTTTGTAAAATATTACTTTCTGTAGTATTCTCTGTAATCATAAAAGATGGCTGTTTTTTCTTTTCTTCTTTTGTATTGTTAATGGTCATAAATGAAGGAAGATTGTCTTTTGACAATGATTGAGAATCATTTTTAGGTATAACAAATTCAATAGTATTGATGAATTCTTTCACTGAAGGTAAATACTTAGAATAAATATCTTCTTCACCATGATAACTTATTATATAGAAAATATCATGAACCATTGTCCATGTAATCAAATGGTTCATGATATTATTTTTATTAATTATATTATATTCCATTTGCCATGCGGACACATTTCCATTGAGGACTGTTTGATTATCACCAATTAGAAAAGAGTTCTTTAAAGTAATATATGATCTATTATAATCATATTGAATAAATTCCAATAAAGAAGCACATTGACATTTATTTTTGAAGTCTTGTCCTTTTTCAGCAAAGATTGTTATAGAACTTAATTTGTCTAGAAGAGCATTATCTAAAACAATAAGACATTTGAATTTATTATTGCTATCACATAGATTATTATAATTATTGGAATTAGAAGACAATTTCCATGGATCTTCTATTTTTAATTTGATTCCCCATTCAGATTCTGTAAATTCTATTCCATATACTTCTTCATAGTTATATAAAATAGAAAATATAGACATTGTTAAAAATAATAGAATTAGCATATTTGTAAAGTTTGGATTCTTTTGCATATTCTGATACAATTTACCATAAGAATCTTTTATTTATGGTTATCTCGGAGAAACAATAAAAACATTAATCAATAAAAATAGAAATAATTTTTTTGTTATCATTATATAAAATAACATATAAATAATAGAATTAAAAAAAGAAAATATAAGTTAGAAGATGTTATATTAATAGACTATTGTCCTGACACCTTTAAAGTATATCTTTCTATTTGTTCTATAGGAATACTTGCCTCAGTTAGTATTAAATCAAAAGGTGCTGTTTCACCGGCTGCTAAATCAGTAGGGTCTGTATATGTAAATGAAGTTCCAACTACTTTATTGTTATTATCATAAAACGTTCCTGTTACTTTTACATATTGTATAACATTAGGAGTATTATTTTCTACTTCTCCTATCATATGCATATGTCCTATTGAATTGATATAAGAATTATAACTTGAAATTATTAATTTACTCGATTCTGATAATTTGTCAAATAATTTACCTAATGGTTCCATTTGTTCTAAAAAACTTTCTTCATTTTCATTAGTAGAAAAAGATGAGAATGTTGATGTTGATTCATTAACCTCGCTAGTCGAAGTCATAAAAGATGGTTGTTTTGATATCGTTTCATTAGTAGAAACAAATTCCAAAGAATTAAGTATTTTTTTGAAATCATCAATATATTTTGGATATGATTCATTTTGACATAAAACTAAAATTATAAAATGAGTTATTACTTTTTGTAAAAATTGTTAAAACCTTATTTGTTGAAACCTTTTGTTCTCCTCCTAATATAGAGAATGTCATATTCCAATTGTATTGCAGATATATTAGCATTTGTTAGTGTAGTCTGATTATCATTTATGAAAAAAAAATCATCAAATTTTTTAGAAATAGTATTTTCATATTCATACTTGACATATTCTAATAATGTATCACATTTACATTTATTCGTAATTTCTGGGCTGTCAAATTTGTTTTGCCATATAAATATCGTGGCTTCAAAAGGTGGAATTTTTAATATGTTAAACAACACATCTATGCTAAGATTGGATCATCTGCTTTATCCTCAATTTCCCATGGATCAAAATATTTAATCTTGATACCAAGACCTTCATAAATCTTAGATTGAGTCACAGAGCCATTTTCTTGTTTAATTTCTTCTTGAGCAAATATTTGATGATATGATAATGTTGTAAATGTAAAAAATAATCCTGTTGCTGCTGTTACAAATATTGCTATTGATAGAAATGTTTTAGTCAATAGAATAATTGGAAAAAGGTGATATAAAAAAGGATTTATTTTATAGATATATATTTCAGATTTGGTAAAGTAATCGGAGAAAAAATAAGAATTATAGAATCTATAACCTTTTTCACTGCTTCAATCATTTGTTGATGATAATATAGCCAATATTCTTATTTTGCAATTTGTGGATCATTTAGAAAGAAATCACCTGTAACTAATTTAGATTTGTATTTTTTTATATCTTTTGTAAGATCAATTTAACAAAAAATATGGTTTAAATAACAATTATAAAAAATATTAGAAATCTATTAAAAGTTGAAGAGATATTTGAAGTACATTTCCAACTCTACGAAGAATCTATTCCAAATTTATAAGATAAACTAATCATTTTTCAAACATTAGATATAATAAAAAAATCAAATAGTTATTGCAATAATACTTAACTTTAAGTTGTTGGAGTTATAGATTTTATTATTTCTAGCATTGTTGGTTCTAATTTATCATAATTAGCGGCAGGTGATGAGGAAAAAACTGTATAATGCCTGTCATTTCCTTCTGGAAAAGCCAATGATATTAAAATTGCATCTCCTTTATCAAGATAAAGTTCAGAGTAAGCCGGTAGTCCAGCCATTGAGACTTTGCCTTTTGTGGTATGTTTCTATTTTACGGGCATCTGAAGTTAAAGGTAATTTAAACTTCATATACATATCTACATAACTTTCTGGTCCAAGTTCTATATACATTTTGTCACGAGGATTTATCGCTTCATCTGAAACTTGGATTGATGCATTACTTGAATTATCCCTAAATAGGAGTTCGTAATTATCAAATCTACTATCTGAAACATCAACATTCCAACTACTTGGATACATGAAACTTAATTTATCAGATTCGCCTAATATCTAATTTCCAGTATTTTCTAATTGGTATGTTTGATTTATTTTCTCTTGAGCCGACTGTGCTTGTTAATTTAATGATTTACTATCACTATCAGTAATGGAGCCTAATCCTGATTGCTTTAATTTTTCTTGTGCTAATTTTAGTTGCTCTTCTAATGTTGCAGCGCCGGATTGTTCTCCACCACTAAATTGTGCAAAAATATAGTTAGTCAAAGAAATGATTGTAAGAAAAGGTAATAGAGATAATATTAGAATTACAATAATATTATTTACCACATTTTTTGTAAATTGAATAATATATAATAAGTTTTTTTAATCTTGATATTAATAACAATATGTAAAAATATTGTAAACTAATCAGTTTGATAGTTTAAAATATGTTAAAGAAAAAAAGAAAACAACACTATATTATCATCAGCAACTTTCTTCTAATTCATCATAATACATCATGTTACTGCCGTCGTTATTATTGCTACTGCTACTAATTGCTGATGATGATAATGTGGCATCTGACGAAATCTTTTCCTTATTATTATTATCTATTAAGTTCTTTATTGTGCCTATAATAGGAGTAACCATTCCCAATGACGTTAGATGTTGATTATTTGATCTTAATTCAGATACAAGAGATAATATCAATCTTTTATCTTTTTGTGTATCTGGCTTGTTCATCTCAATATGCCATTGTTTTAAGGTCTCTTTCTGTATCATTTCCATTTCTGTGATACGCTTGCGGTAAAACTCTACAAAGCCCTGTCTGGCATAATATGATATCCATTGGACATTATTGGATTCATCGTTTAAGACTTCTGCTCTAAATTTCTTGTATGAACTTTCTGAAAAAGATTCATTTAAGCCTAGTCTACTTTTAACATAATCAATAGTTTCTAACTTACTAAGACCCATAATATCGGCATCAATCATACATTGCTTTATGAGGTGTTTTTGTTCTTGGGTAAAATTCTTTTTCTTGGACATAAATCATGCTCACTTATACTATTCTTTGGACTTTTAATCCTTTTGTATATTCATTATTATTCATGAAAAATAATAAGAATTAATTAAACTAAAATTTCTATAATAGTCTTTTGTATTTAATTCAAGATAATTATTATTTAATTTGTATTTGGGAGGAAAATATATAACTTCAATCTAAAAAATATTTCTTTATACTGACAGTTTTAATAATTTACTAAATTAGGCAAGGTAATTGGAGAAAATATAAGAATTATAGAATCTCTAATCTTTTTTACTGCTTCAATCATTTGAGGATATAGCCAATCTTTTTCTTCTTTTTCAATATAGGAGTCATTTAGAAAGAAATCTCCAGTTATAATAAACAATTTAGGTTTGTATTTTTTTATAATATCCTTTTCAAGATCAAATATCAAGAAATGTGCTAACTGATGAATTGTAGATACTCTTTTTACTATTGTATTATTTAATACCATATCTAAATTCATTTTGTATTTTTTATGGGCTTTTTCTACTATTTTATAAAAGTCTAATTTATTATCTGCAACTAGAACATATACGTTAGTAGATTCTAAACCACCAAATTTTTTAGGTAAAAGACCTCTTACAATAGTATCACAAATTAAGTCAGAAGGGGGTTTAACAAAACAAACTTTATCTCCTACATTAACTCTATTTTTCTATTCTTAGATATTTCAATTGAAAACCTATCAACTAAAAAATCCTGCGCTGTAGTAAGGTTGTAAAGTATATTATTATTGGAAGAAGATTGAATTCTAGAGGCAGTAGTAGTAGAAAGAGAATGATAATCAGTTTGACTAATTTTGTTCCCTTTCAATCAGAATAATTAGAAAATAGTATTATAAATTCAATAGAGATCGTTGAAGAGAGGGAGAGATAACAATTATTTATTTTTATTATTGTATTTCTCAATAGTATAATCAAATTATTACTTTGAAATTAATTTTTGTTTATTGTAACCGTTATTTTAAATATAGGTGACATAATCCTACGGTTAATGAATTTAATAACAACTAGCATAGTTATATCTATGATAGGTATCTTAGCAATAGGCGGATTAAGTACAAACTTAGTATTTGGTCAATCAGGTCCAAGACAAGGATATGGAGGAGGTTCTGGAACAGGTGGAGGTGCACCTGATTATGGTTCCCCACCATATTCTGGTGGGGGTGGTGGAGGAGGACATATAAGTGGAGACGAATCTTCCCCTGGAGGAGGAGGATTTGGTAGTGGTCCAGACAATCCTAAATTTGTAAACCCATGTGGTAGTGGTGGCTATGGAGGTCCATCATACGATGATAATCCTCGTGGAGGAGGCAGTTGCGAGTACGCTCCACAATAATACGTAGTATAAACATACTGTGTTATAAAATCTAATTGAGTATAAAAAATGCAGGAAATAAATATTCTGCCTAATTAATGCTCAATTAGATATCAAATTCTCTTTTTTTGATTCTTTCTCATTTTATAAATATTAGTCGTTATTACAACTTTATAATAATTGGTAAATCTTAAATCACATAATTTTTAAAGAAATGTTATAGTGTAATATAAGATTGTATTCTACTTTTCAAAATATAATGTATATAATAATTTTATATTGTGTTTATTTTTGTTATGTTTCTCTAGTATATATTTTTTCGAATACAATTGTTCAAAACTAAAACTAAAATTTCCTATTGGGATCATATTTTTCTTTAATAGAATCATTATCGTCATATCCATTTTCTTTATTATTACTTGATGATGAGGATTTAAAGTTGTTGAGAGTATTATTTTTCTTTGTTGCTACATCATTACCATCAATATTATTATTAATAATAATACAGATAAATTTAATATAATTATAATATTAAAGAAGAAACCTAGAATTCAAATATAACATAAAAAGACAAATTTGTTATATAATGTAATTGAATTCACTTTATATCTCATATTTTTTATATTCTTCTTCGTTAAGAAATGTATAGGACAAATTCATTAATTATTTTAGGAGCAATAACATTGAGTACATTTTTAGTATTTAACATTGCAATAACAAATCCTCTATTTGAGGTATATGCTGCTTCTGAACCAAGAGAAGGATATGATGAAATAGAAGAAGAACGATCATATGATGATTATTCATCACCTTCATCAGAACGAGACAACGATGGATATTCATCACCAATGATGAATGACTATTATACACAAGGACCACCTTCCATGAGGGCAGAAGGAGGAGGAGAATACAATCCAGATAGATACGGGGGATATTATGGTCATTATGAAAGTGAATTTTATTTAGATCAATATGATGATGGTAATCCATATGATGGTATTGATGGTCCATATAATGGTATTGATGGTCCATATAATGGTAATGATGACGACAATCCATATGATAGTAATGGTAGTCCATATATTATAGGTTAAAATAACAACATATTTTTAGCATTTAAAAACTAAAAATATTTCATTAAGGTCACAGTTCTTTATTAACTATATATTTTTTGGGTTTTTAATCCTACCAGATATTCATTATTATTGGTAAAAATAATAAGAATTAACTATATCAAAATTTCCTATTGTCATCTTCTTGTTCTTCTTCTGGTTGATTATGACGATGGCGACTATTATTATCTGATCCGTGAGCATCATCATATTTGCTTAAATTGTTTAGAGGAGCATTATTTTTATTTTCAATTGTTGCTGCTGCTACTATTTTACTTAATAGTTCCTTAACTGCCTTGATACCTTCAGACTCCTGTTTTAGCACGTCAATTGCAATATTTGCGGCTACTTCAGCACATTTGGCTTTTTCAGTTCCAGAGGTTTTCTCTGAAGTAACTTGATTTTCTAATCCTTTGTACAAAGTTAACATACGATTTTTAAAAAATTGGGACTCCATGAAAATAGTATCATTTGTCTTTTTGCGTTCATATTCCATTAGCCGTGTCTCTAACCTTTTCTTATATTTGTAATAATTTCTTTCTTGGAGACACAAAGTACTCATAATTTGAAAATCTGTTTCTCCATTACATAATCTTTTATAGATTTCTCTTAGTTCATACTCCATTTTTTGTTTTGTTCTTCTAAATCTACTTTTTTTATTATTTTGTTGTTTTTGTGATAGTGATAATGATATTGTCAAAACCTGAACTATATTGTAATAAATCAATCTAAAAAGATTTTTTGTTATGTTATTTTCTAAAATATTTTAGCATATGTTTTTATTTTAATAAATGTCTTTGATTAATAATTTGTATTTGCCTGTACATTTTTTACAATTATAAATTACTTATAATAATTTCAATATAGACTTAAATCGCATATTATGATCCTAATAATTGATTTTTCTTTATTCATTGATATGTGAGATTCAGTTAAATTATAGATAATCCTGATAATACATATCAATTTCCGAAGTGTTCGGAACTACATATGAATTGCGCTACTGTATCGATTTTAATATCAATTGCAAAAGTGTTTTTCCTCTTAATATGAGTATTTTATTATTATTACAGAAAATAGAATTGGTAAATATTTATGTTATTTAACATAATTTTCTGTTTCTAGAAGGATTGGATGTTATGATTCTATAATGAAAATTTAAAGGTAATTTGTCATAGATGTCAGGGTTGTCATAGTTTAAATCTATTATTAGAATAAAAAAATGTAAAAAAATAGATATAAAATATTTTTTTGTTTCTGATTGAGGTTGTACGATGACAACTATGACGAACTATGACAATAAATAAAAATAAAATTCTTGCTCATTTATCGTTTGATAATATCAATACATCCTGTAAAGGATCATTACTATTCCATTTGATTAAACGCCTTCCTTTCCAGATTGTTTTTCTCTTTTCTCCTTTTGTTTCTCTCCCATCTTGATAATTGTACTTTTGCTTTAATATTTTACCAAAAGTTTCTTTTTGTTCTACTGGTAGTTTATGAAATTTGCAAAATCTTGAATATGCAATATGAAAGTCATCTTTTGTCACACAGTCGGATTCAGTAGAATCCTCTGCAACTGCATCTTTCAAAAAGGAACCTACAGAATCATAAATTAATTCAGCCTTTTCTCTTCTTTCCTTTATAGTTTTTTCATTTATATGGATTTTTTGCTTCTCGAGTATTCTTTTTAATGCAATTGCAATTATATTGAATATTCCAGATAATTCTTCTTCAGTCGATAATTTCTTTAGTAAATCTGGATCTTCTCTATCACCTTCAAATTGATTAGGAAAACTAAGAATAATTTCTCTACGAAAGTGAGCATCAGAATTGTCTGGACTAGTAGGTAATTGGTTAGCATTAAAGATCAATTTAGCATGTAAAATTGTATCATATGCATGTTGATTTTTTCTTTCTATCCTTATAGGATGGTTCCCAGTTAGTTTCTTTAAAACAGACATATCCTTTATTGAATTTGGCGATAACTCTGTATCTATATTAACATCTTTGTTTTCTAAGTCTGCTAATGCAAAGCGATCATTTACCAAAGATTTCAAAGAAACATTACTAACATTCTTTAATCCATGTAAATTGGTTATTAGTCCTGTATAGACACTCTTTCCATTTGCACCAATCCCAATCAATATAAAATAATATTCTTTTGGATTATATCTCAAGAATGTATAAGCAATAATATCAATTGCCGTTAGTATGTCATCAACATATAGGATATCCTTTAAAAATTTTATAAAGTATTTTGATCTTGCTTTTGGATTGTAAGGAAATGGTTTCTGATTTAAGGAATAATAGTTTGGAGAATGAGGCTCTAGTTTGCATGTTCTAATATTGTACAAGCCATTTTTTAGGTTGATAATGTCTAGATTAGAATCAAATTTCTTACGCTTTACATATGTCTTACGCATGATATGACCTTTAATTTCAGCAATATCAGCACCTCGAAGTTTATATCCAACTATTGATTCTAATTCTTTTTCAATTAAAATTTCTCCACCTTGTACATAAACACCATTACCATTATAAAATAAAATTTCCTTGCTTTCTTCAATAGTCAAAAATATATATTTTGTCATAATTTGTTCTGTAGCACTTTCTATTAGCGATTGTTCTTCTGAATAAGATATATTTTTCTGATCATGATTTGCTAAATCATCAACAAATTCCACTGCACTTTCCCATATACTATTGATTTCACTTTCTGGTAATGGTGGTAAACATACGGTATCATTGACTAATAAAAAGAAATTTTTCAAATCTTCTTTACTTTTTTTATTTCTATGTTTAATTAATTGTCGTA
>CAWIYT010000357.1:0-17268 GCA_963840085.1 uncultured Nitrososphaerales archaeon | reverse complement strand
TAATTCTTTGTCTTCTTTCTCAAAGTTTGAATATGGCGCGAATGGAGGTTTGAAAGCAGAAGCAGAATTTGAATATAATATTCCTAATGAAAAGGAGGAGAAAAGACCAGAATAAAATGTGTGTAATAGAAAAAGTCTTATGATATCATCAATCGTAGCTGAAAAAATTTGAATAAAAACAACTTCAATTAAAAGTATCTGAAATATTCGTTAAATTAGTAATTAGAAAGAATCGATAAATAATGTGTCATGATCAATATTAACAGCAGGACAAATAGTGTTAAGACTATAAAATTTTAATTCTAATAATTATAATTTTATAACCTTATAAGAAGTATAAAGAAAAGTGTAATATTTCCAAAATGTTAAAATATTATGTTACCGCAAAGGATATTTGGTTGAAGAAATCCGTGATGGTCTATTTTGGGTAACAGATGGTGCTTATAATACAATATTCCTAGTAACAGACGAAGGTGTTGTCGCAGTTGATGCTCCTCCTACCATTGGTAAAAATTATCTTAAAGCTATATCAGAGGTAACTGACAAACCTATTACACATGTAATTTACAGTCATGCCCATATAGACCATATTGGTGCTGCAGGAATGTTTCCAAAAAATGCTGTTATTATAGCTCAGGAGGAAACTGCTGCAGAATTACAAAGAGCTAAAACCGTGGCGACAAATGCTTCTATGGTTCCACCTATACCTACTGACACCTTCTCAAATAATTATACTTTGCAGATTGGAAACCATACACTTCAACTAGACTATTATGGCAATAACCATTTGCCTGGAAACATATTCATTTATGCTCCAAAACAAAAGGTGCTTATGCTAGTTGATATAATATTTCCAGGCTGGGTACCATTTCCATATCTTGCAGTATCTAAAGATATAGCAGGTTATACCAAAGCACATGACATAGTCCTTAACAATTATGATTTTGATACGTTTGTTGGGGGACATCTTACTAGACTTGGAACAATTAATGATGTAATAGTACAAAAAGAATTCATCTCTGACTTGGAAAAGGCAGCTGGAAAATCTAACAATGAAATCCTTTTTAGTGATATTGCAAAACAAGTAGGAATTTTTGATAATCCTTGGTTAATTTTCTCCAAATATATTGATGCTGTCAACGAAAAATGTGTACAAGATATGTTGCCAAAATGGGAAAATAAACTAGGTGGTGCACGAGATGTAATGTCGACTCTTTGCTTCGCTATGTCTCAGGCTGGAAGGATAATCCCACTGCACAGGCATTGTTGCAAAATAGTACGTTTGTATACAAATAACATTTCTCTTATTATTTTTGTAGTAACAGTTTCACAACTATCTCATTATTTATTCCATGATGTGTATTTATCAAATTTTTTTGGATTCTTGTTTCTCTTTATACCAGTTTGGTGGTCATGGATAGATACAACATTCTTTGCTACTAGATTTTATTCTGATGATTTAGGACATAGACTTCTACTACTATTACAAATGGGGGGTGCAGGTGCTATGGCTGTAAATATTTCTGAAGCTTTTAATAATACATTTCCCGGTTTTGCATTATCTTATGCCTTTATGCGTTTAATACTTGTAATAGAATATGTCCGTGTATTTAGAACTATTAAGTCTTCAGAATCTGCTAATCCTTTGGTAAAAAGATACATAATTGGTTTCTCTATTGCAGCATTCATATGGTTAATCTCTGCTTTTGTCCCCATTACAGAAATACGTTTTGCATTATGGGTTATTGGCTTAATAATTGACTTTGCTACTCCTATTAGTACCAGTAGCTATATCATTAATTTCTCAGAGTGTATTACATTTGATTTCTATAGATAAAGATACTCATGATTTTACTCGTAGAAAAAAGTTTGCAATTTCCAGAATAGTTTCAGCTCTCGTCATCATTAGTATTCCTATTCTATTAAATAATTATGGCATACCAATTATAATAGCATCTTTAATCACTGTAATATGTGGATTCCAAATAGTCTTCGATCTAAAATCTCATCCTCATCATAATATTTGTAAATTATAGATACGCATCATAAAGCACTTAAAAAATTAAGGGCGACACATATGGTCTGAAGTATAATAGTAACTGTATTTCTATATTTTCTATTCTCAGACTCATCATAAGGATAAAGCAAAGTTGTTGTATTTGTACTAAAAATAAGAAATTGCTTTATAAATAATTCAGAATGGAGTTATACAACAAACTATCTTGGCCGAAGGTATTGCTTGTATATGTCTAGATAAAATTTTACATAAATAAATAAAGAAAAGTTAATTTGTACTCGATAATAATAATGGTTCATGGATTCTATTGAAAATAGGATTGGAACCCAGAGTTCAATGGGGCCAGTGGGATTTGAACCCTTCTATAAAGTGGGACCACTAATTTTTCAATAATTGTTTTCAAAGAGATTATGATAACTTATTTGACATTATTATTTCCAAAGAATTTTGATAATTGGCCTAATACAAAGTCTGGCCGCTCTTCTGGAATCCAGTGACCTGAATTGGGAACGGTAATACCCGTAGCATTTTCAGCCAATTTCTGCATTCCATACACAATAGTAGGCATAGTAATATTACCTCCAAATGTTGGAATGTATCCTGCTCCTAACGCCAGTACTGGCATTGTAAGCTTTGTCTTTGAATAATTCATATTTTGAATCGCATCCTGCGGGAAAGCTCGATAATACTCAAATCCGGCATGCATTCCGCCTGGAGCAGAATAATGACTAACAAATTCGTTGATATCTGTTTGAGTTATTGCAGATGGATTATACGCAAGATTACGATAGAACCATGATAAATACATCATCTCTTTTCCTTGTACAAGGGCTTCTGGTATATCAGGTGTCTGATGGAATGAGCGCCACCATATTGGCATCATTCCGGCAGGTTCGAACCCAGGAATCGTCAAATCCATGACGACTAACTTCTTTACTTCAGTAGGATGTGCAGCTGCATAAGAGTAGGCTACCTGTGTTCCGATATCGTGACCAACTAGGAAAATTGTTTTAAATCCTAACTGAGTAACTAGTTGATGTATATCTTCAGCTACGGTTTTACCATCATAACCAGTTAATGGTTTTGAAGAGTCTCCAAGGCCTCGGAGATCAGGCGCAATAACAGTATAGTTCTTAGCTAAAGCTGGCATAATATGTCTCCATTCATACCATGTTTCTGGCCAACCATGCAACAAGACTATTGGGTCTCCTTGACCACCTGTAACATAGTGTAATTGAATACCATTCACAGATGCAATATGATGTGAAAAGGTCACATTATCAATATCAAAAGATATATCTTCATTAAAAGATGGTTGTTGTTGTTGTGCTATTATAGTATGATTTATGTTTAATGTTAATGAGCTAAAAATTATTACGGTTACAACAAGAATTGTAAGAAATGTTGTTACCAAATAAAATGAAAAATGAAATGAAAAGTTATCTTTTTCATTCATTATAAAATATACTCATTGGTATGTAATAAAGATTATAATAATTTTGAACTATAATCCATGGCTATATAACATATGTCTCTTAAGATTATCATAGAATATAGATACAATTCATATTTTACATGGATAAACTAGTTCAATATAAAAAGTCACTTAAAGAAATACACAAATTCTTATCTTTAAATCCTCCTGATATGCAACGTCTTTTTGCAAAACAAATCAATGCTACCACTGTCACGGTCAACGCTAGCCATGCATCATTTATATCATATCCAGTTGAAACCGCCGAATTAATCTTAAATGCAACAAAAGAAAGTACTAGGTAGCACAATAAAATTATAGAAAAATCTATAAATTTTATTTCTTCGTTACCATATGTTATATAAATTTAAAATTAGCTAAACAAAGTCAAATTAGTTCAATTTAGTATAGATCGCTTTTGATAATTGGATTCATATCTGCTTTGTCCCATTAACTAAATGGGTTCTATAACTCAAATAAAAGCTTAGAGGGCTTCGAGCATGACATGTAATTGGGATCGGTAAACTTGTTTTTATATAATTTGGTAACTTATTTGAATATTTATTAAACATTTCTAATAGACCTTAAAAAATTACTTCCTGCTGTGCTCATACAAAATGAATTTCATACTAGCAGTGTCGGCTATAGTATTTGAAATCCTTCTTGGAATTGACCAGTCAATAAGAGAGCTTTTTCGTATATGACAAGATTTTAACCAAAATAACCCCAAAGTTTGATGCATCATTTTCCATAGTAGCTTTTGAAGCAATGATGCGTTTAACCGAAAAGATCGCGCGATGAGGTCAAACGTAAAGGCATTAGAACATCCTCTGCTCCACTATTTGCGGAGTGGTCTGAAGCCCGCGCGAACCTCTTCTGAAAAGAGTTGCGGCTGTTCCCAGGCCGCAAAATGCCCGCCTCTGTTGAGCTTGTTGTAATAGATGAGTTTCGGATACGCCCGCTCTGTCCAACTCCGCGGGGCTTCGTATTGCTCTCCAGGAAAGACGCTCACGGCAACGGGAATGGAGACGCCCTTCGTGTTGAAAAATCCACCCTTATATTCCCAGTACAGACGAGACGCAGAGACCCCAGTATTCGTCAGCCAATAGAGCGTGATGTTGTCGAGGATCTCGTCACGCGTCAGTTCGCCTGTGGTGCTCGTGGTTCGGTTCAGAGCAGCGGCGATCGTCGCGGCCGGCTGCCCGTCAGCATCATTGTGGTCGAGGAGCCAAGCGGCCAATCCCACGGGTGAATCCGCAATCCCGTATAAGGTTTGCGGGCGCGACCCCATCAACCTGGCGTAGTCGACTTGTTTGAAAGTTCTAACCAGTTGCTCATACGCGCGCTGTTCTTCAACTGAGAGACCAGATGGGGCTGGGCGACCGGCCAGGAGCGCCTTGTCGATGTCAGCTGGAACGGTTGCAGGCATGTTGGTGTGGATGCCGAGCAAACCCGCAGGTGCTTGCAAGCCCATCTGGTCGACGACAAACGCACCCCAGTCGCCGCCCTGGGCAACATAGCGAGCGTAGCCGAGGCGCTTCATTAGTTCTGCCCAGGCACGTGCCATGCGCTCGGGGCCCCAGCCGGTGCTTGTCGGCTTGCCTGAAAACCCGTAACCAGGCATCGACGGAATGACGAGATGGAAGGCGTCCGATGCGCTCGCGCCATGTGCCGTGGGATTAGTAAGTGGATCGATGATCTTCAACTGCTCGATGATCGAGCCGGGCCAACCGTGTGTGACGATGAGCGGCAACGCGTTCTTATGCTTCGACCGAACGTGAATGAAATGAATGTCGAGCCCATCGATCTCGGTTATGAATTGCGGTAGGGCGTTCAGTTTCGCCTCGACCTTGCGCCAGTTGTAATCTGTCGCCCAGTAGCGTGCGAGTTTCTGCATCGTCGCGAGCTGCACGCCTTGCGAGCTATCCGTGACCGTCTCCCGGTCAGGCCACCTTGTCGCGTTTATGCGCCTGCGCAATTCGATAAGTTCCGTTTCCGGAATGTTCACTTGAAAAGGACGAATATCTGAGCTGTTAATTTTATTCATATTATTACTTGTAATGTTGGTGTTATTCATAACCCCATTCAAAACTGGTGGTGATGCTTCTGTTATTGCTGATGCTTCTCTAAAAGTCTTGAGAACGTTCGATATACCAAAAACACCCAGCCCAAGAGACAATGATCCTGCTCCCAAAAGTTTCAGAAATTCCCGCCTTGAAAGTTGTTTATCTTTCAAACTGTCTTGATCATCAGACATTATTCATAACATATTAACGCAAATATTAAAACTTATAATGTCTATATAAGTAGACACATCATTATGCTTAACTATAACATAGCGATCTTCATCAACTTTTAATGATAAATATGACAATTGCAATTGGATTTTCAAATGGAGCTAATATTGCTGCTAGTATACTATTTCTGCGTCCAGATAGATTTCAACGTGCAATTCTTTTCACAGCAATGATTTCCTTAGTTCCTGATGATCTCATTTTAGATATCACATTTTTATTCTTATATTGAACATCAATTAATAATTTAGTTGGATCATAGAATTATTTACTTTAGTTCCCAAATCTTTTAGAATTTTTCCGAAATGTCCTAAAATCTCTTTTGTACCATCAGCCATAAATGTTGAGTTATCTTTTGAAAATGAAACAAATTCATCCCCTGCATTCATAATGGTCATACTAGAATTTTTCAATTCTCTGTTGGCCTTTTCTAATTCTGATATTCCTTCGGACACTTTTCCATTTATGAAATATTGGGATGCCTGTGATAAATAAGAATCCACAGAGTTAAAATCTAGTTGTGTTTCAATTTCATTTATTAATTGATCAAAATTTATTTGAATCTTGTTTTTAATGGTCTCTTTTGCTGTTTGAAAATCTCTAAGAAGCTGTTTTAGGATCAGTCGAATTATTAGATTGGGCATTGACTGAATCGACATCCATATAAGAAAAGAAGACAACAACAGAAAGAACTATCGAGGCTAACATAGTAAAAAGAATTCTGATTCTTTCCATACATTGAGAGTTGTTATACGAGTATATATTTATTATATATTTATACAAATTCTTATCAATGAGTAGAAATATCTTGTACTTTTTTTTGATTTGTATCCAAAAGAGAATAGAGTTTAGTTTTTCTATTTATCTATAATTTTGCTGATGAAATTATATTTTACCACATTATAGCCTAGTAACTAGATACCAAGATAATCTCTATTATATACCCTTGTTAAAAGGTAAACATTAGTTTCTATAATTGTCAATCTATCTATATACATACTAGTTAACTTCGAATCTATCCTTGATACAATATGATCTATTACCAAATAAAGATTTAATATAGACAGAATAATTATGCAAAAAAAGTCTATGTGATACAGGAAATATCAAACAATGTTATAGAGTTACAAAAGAATGTCTTTGATACATATCAGTCATCTTATGCTCAATCCTTTGACAACATCAATAACTCATACTGGAAAAATTTCAATATACCACCAAGATATTCTGAAACATATAACACATTAACCAAAAACATACAAAAACATACAAGATTGTACAGTCAATCCAACAAACTTCATAAACGAAATCACTGTTGGTAGTATTGAGAATTTCAATAAATCAATAGAACTCACACAAAGATATTACAACGATATCGTATAAAATAATTATAATTATATACGAAAAATAGAAAGATCATTTAATAGACAATAAATAAAAAATTAAAAATGCAATAATCTTTTTTCTATTTAATTATTTATATAATATTGTGTGTTATTGCATTGTTGTGTTATTAGGTATTTTATTACCAACTTTTCATTAAATACTCTCTCATAAATAAATTTTATATATATATTGATTCATGCCTAGAGATTATTATCTATCTACAGAGAATAATGAATTTATGTAACTCTATTTCTTCATAAAATATCTATTTGTATTCTTCTTTTACTTCATTTCTATATTTTTTAAGCAATTTATCTAATTTGGGATCAATAATAAAATTACAATATGGATTATCTTTATGATTTTCATAGTAATCTTTGTGATAATCTTCTGCAACATAAAAATTCTTAAATGGAGAAATTTCTGTAACAATTGGATCTTTGTAAACATGTTCTTGTTCAATATCTTTTTTTGATTTTTCTGCGATCTCTTTCTGCTTTTCATCATGATAAAAGATTGAGGAACGGTACTGAGTTCCAATATCGTTACCTTGTCTATTGAGAGTTGTAGGATCATGTGTATGCCAAAAAATATCTAGGATTTTTTCAAAAGATATAATGATTGGATCAAATTTGATCTGAATTGACTCTGCATGACCGGTCTTACCACTGCATACTTGATTATAAGTAGGATTTTTTAATGTTCCACCAGCATAGCCTGGTAGAATATCTTTGACACCTTTAAGTTTTTTGAAGATTGCTTCTGTACACCAGAAACATCCGTTAGCAAGAGTTGCTATTTCCATTTCATTATTATTAATATTATTATCCATTTGTTTTCTTTGGCAACTCCTTGTCCTTTGGAATGAAACGTATAGATAATGAATTGACACATTCTCGCCTATTTTTATCTGTCAAACCTTCTCCAAGAAATTCATGTCCTAAATGTGCATTACAATTCGCACATTCTATTTCTACTCTTATTCCATCAGGATCAGGAACATGTCTTATTGCATTTGGATAATACTCATCAAAGCTTGGCCATCCACATCCAGAATTAAACTTACTCTTTGATGAGAAGAGAGGCGTATTACATCTTCGACAGATATAGATTCCATCTTGATAAAAATTGTCATACTCACCAGTGAAAGGAGGTTCAGTTGCTTTATCTACAATGACTCGTTCTTCTTCAGAATTTAGTTTATTGTAATTCATATGGGTATTATAACTTCCCCTTCAGATTTTTGAATCTTTAATTGATTATTGAAGTGCTCATAACTATCATCTATAACATCAAATATCAATAATCTATTTTCTTCAAATTTATGTATAAATAGTGCCAAATTATTCATATCAATTCATCTATAATACAATATAGTTAATCTGATATATGATTTGTGTTTTTAGTAAATTTCAAAGAATTTTTTATTCAATAACTTTATGGCAATTAGAAACATTGATTGACTCTAAATTATATGATCGTTATTTAGCAGCTGTTAATAATTTTTTATTTTAATTCAAACATTTTTCTTAAATCAAATAAGATTATTATTATTAAATGATTGTTTAATGTATATTGATAATATTTTAGTAATAATTAACTAGTCCCACTTTTAAAAGTGGTTCAAATGTATATTTGTGCTAGGTTACATAATCAAATAAGAATTATTCTGAAAAATGGATATTATTTTTTATATTAAAAAAATTAGATTTCTTTTCTAAAGTTTATATTTCTATAAAATATATTAAATATCCGTTATGCTAAATTAAAATCACAAGAGTGATTATTATATTAGGAGAATGAAAGCTTTATTGTTTAAGATTTAAAAAAAATATAATTGAAAATATTTACTAACACATAGTACACCAATAGGTTAGCTTAATTTGTTATGAAAATTCAATAAATAGGATCCCACCTCAACTAATTAGTTGGAGGTTGTTGTTGATCGGCTGTTTTAGTCATAATCTGAGATTTAATAGAGGCCAAGGATTGGTCAAGTTGATAGACTGCTAGCTTGTCTCTTCCAAGTATCTCGAACTTTTGAAGAATTGTTTGGAATAATGTCTCTTCCTCTGTTTGTTCACTTACAAACCATTGTAAGAACGAGTATGTACGTACGGTCTTTTTCTTTTTCAGCCAGGTCAACTAAATTATTAATTAGCTTTGTAACAGTTTGTTCACTCTTTAGACCAGTTTGGAAAGTAAATTCCAGTGAATCGAATTTATCTTGAGGCTTTTCTATTGCTGGAATTATCGCTTCTGCTCCAGCATTATTAAGATAATGAATGAACATTAGCATATGTGTATTTTCCTCATTCAGCTTGTTGAAAAAAGAATGCTGCACTTCCATCGTATCCTGTTCTTTCACACCATGATCCAATAGCAATATATGCATAGGTAGATGATGCTTCATAAGAAATTTGATCATTAATTGCTTTGGTGATTTCTGATGAAATTCTCATTGTAACAATCTTAGTATTTTTCAGATATCTATATTTTTAGGATGTAGTTTTTAAAATTGTAACCCATTTTTCGTTTTTTACGACAGTAAATTAAGTCTAACTTTTACACTTGACATTAAATTAACTATAGAAAAACCCAAGCAAGTAAAAAAGATGATAGAAAGTAACAAGGGTGATCGGGGAATTGCTACCCATGGAATGGAATGATTTGATGTGACAATAAACTAGCCATATATAAAATACCATTGAGAAAAGCAACACTTATCAGCATTTGTTGACATATAATTTTCCAATGTCAAGTAAAGTTGATGATAGTTCAGATGTCGTAATTATTGGTGGAGGGCTTGCAGGTCTCACTACTGCTGCCCTACTTGCTCGTGCTGGAAAACTAGTAACCTTGTTTGAGCAATCATCAAAGGAAATTGGAGGTCGATTCAAGGACTTCAATATTTAATGAGTTTTACTTTAATCAAGGTCCTCATGCGCTCTATCTTTCAGATGTGGGTGCTGAAATTTTACAAGAATTAGGGATCAAGTATACAGGTGGCATTGCTGTGGGGAAAGGAACTTCTTATTATATAATTGATGGAAAGAAAAACCAAATGCCAAGTGATTGGAGCCGGATACCTTTTACAAAAAATAATGGGAACTCTTCCGAAATAGATGGGAGTCAGTTCTATAATTCACTTGCCAAAATTGATTTTTCACAATTAGAAAGCGTCACGGTGCAGGAGTGGTTAGACAAGAACATTCAAGACAAAAATCTTGCTGAAATAATCAAGACAAATTTGAGACTGAATACCTATGGAAATGATCCAGACGTTCAGAGTGCAGGATTGTCATTTCGCCAGATTTACGTGGGTAATTCAGGGGGAGCTATGTATTTGGATGGAGGCTGGCAGACACTTGTAGACGGACTTGTAATTGCAGCCAAAAATGCCAAAGCAAGGATTGTCATGGGGGGAAAAGCAACGAGGATAGAAAGAAAAGATTCCTCCTCTAGATGGCTAGTCATGCTGTCTGACAAGTCCCAAGTATCCGCAAAGACAGTTGTAATAGCAGCAGGTCCACAAGATGCCTACAGTCTATTCAATGACAACGAGAGACCAGAGGTACTATCAAAGGTAGTAAAAGAAGTAAAACCTGTACGTATGGCATGTTTAGACATTGCTCTTAGCAGTCTTCCAGACAAAAATACCTTGTTTGCTCTGGCAGTTGACCGTCCACTATATTTTTCAGTTCATTCTGCAATTGCAAAGCTTGCTCCTGAGGGTGGTGCACTAATTCATGTCTCAAAATATCTTGGTACTTCAATTGAACCCAAACCAAGAGAGGATCAACAGGAGTTAGAAGAGTTTCTTGATTTACTGCAGCCGGGATGGAGAGAGGTGCTTGTTAAGAAGAGGCCATTGCCCAATATGGTGGTGTCTAATGCTGCTGTTACTGCTGCAGCAGGTGGATTATCTGGAAGACCTGATGCAAAGATTGCAGACAATTTGTACATAGTTGGAGACTGGGTAGGGAAGGAAGGATTATTATCGAATTCATCCTTTGCAAGTGCAAGGCGAGCTGCTCAGCTAATTTTGAATGAATGAACTAAAGCATTCATTAGATTAACATGAAACTAATGAATTAAAATAAAAATACATTATTATGGTTGGTATCATATTTATGGGCCAAAAATATTGCGTCAAAAACAATTCACACACCTCTGGCCCCATATAGTATAAGGGGTAAGTTGAATTATTAAGGTTTTTTATTAATCCAGATAATAATTGATATTCTCCTCAAAATATGATTGTTATAATACTAGAATAATAAATTAGCTCATTTATTTTAACAGATAATATTTTAACTGAAAGAATACGAGAACTAGAAGAAAAAAATCGAAATAATGCATAATAACAATTAAAAAAAAGAATCCTTGGGATTTGAACACTTCTATAAAGTGGGACTATTTACTTTTTAGATCATTCTTATTTTATTTTAAATAAACTACCATATTATAGAATAATCGATGTAAATACATCCAAAAAATTAGAATGATAATTTACTATTGTTTTTATCATTATATTAAATAACCTTAATATGTTTATAGTTGAATAATTAAATCTATCATAGGGAAAGATGATGACTTAATTATTGAGTAGACTATTATTTGATCCACATATTCATATGTATTCTCGAACTACTGATGATTATGATGCAATGTCTAAATCAGGGATAGAAGTTATAGTCCAACCTTCATTTTGGCTTGGAAGCCCAAGAACATCTGTTGGTACGTTTGAAGATTACTGGGAACACATGATATCTTTTGAAACTACAAGAGCTAAACAATTTGGAATTGAACATTTTGTATGTATTTCTGTAAATCCCAAAGAAGCAATAGAAAGACCACTAGCATTAAATGCTTTTGAAGCTATGAAAAAATATGTAGACAGAGCAAGAGTTGTAGCAATTGGTGAAATAGAATACAATCTAATAAATGACTTAGAGGAAGAACTATTTATAAACAAATGGATTTAGTACAAAGATATGCTCATGACAATTCATTTACCACATAATAATAAACTTGAAGGAATGAAAAGAATTGAGAATATATTACTTGATAATAGTAACAACAGCAATAATAACAAATATAATAGAAATAAAATACTTGTTGACCATAATGTAGAGGAGACAATAGAGAAAACTTTAGAATTAGGTTTATGGGCTGGATTATCTGTTTATCCTATTACTAAATTATCTCCTGAGAGAGATATGAATATTATTAAAATATGGAACAGAACGTATTATGCTACATAGTGCTGCTGATTGGGGGGTATCTGATCCATTTAGTGTTCCACTTGTAGCAAGAGAAATGAGAAGGTCAGGAGAGTTTAGTATTAGTGATATTGAAAAAGTTACTTTTTATGATACATATAAATTTTTTAGACCATTCTTCAAATTTACGTGGAGAGTATAGAGGATACTCTAGAATATCTATCAAGTTTTATCATAATTAAATCCTTAATTAAAAGAAATTATATGCTTCTACAAATGTTAGAATATCCTTATGAAGGCAAGATTCATAGTGCTGATAAAGTAAATTACAGTACAGTTTATTCATCGGATGGGATAAGAGTTGGCAAGGTAGAACTAGCATTTGCTGAATCTTTCATTGTAAAGTTTGAAATGGAAGATAAGGAAATAAAATATGAGATCCCCTAGATTAGAAATTGCTAGTCTAATAGATAAATCAATAACTCTTAAACTAAAGAAAAAAGACTTAGATCAAAAATATCAAACATCTTCAATAGACAAAATTTAGAAAACTTCTTTTGACGTAGTAGCCTATGATTATATAGGAATGGCCGACGATTCGAGTCAACAAAAAGTAACAGGTATAAAAAAAAGATTCCAGGCTTTTCTCCCCTTAGTCATCCTATCTATAAAGCTATTTGGTTTGCTACAATGGGGTCAAATATTGGAAATGCAATGCATGAAGTTGGTGCCCTTTGGTTAATGACCAATCTCACTCAGTCACCTCTTATGGTAGCACTAATACAAACTTCAACTGCGCTATCTATGGTTTTATTGTCACTTTTTGCTGGTGGTTTAGCAGATGTAGTAGATCGTAGAAAACTGCTTTTGATAACACAAGGTTACATGTTTATCGTTGCCCTAACTTTGGGATTTTTGACTATTGGAGAACTTATTACGCCTACTACTTTGTTGTTGCTTACTTTTATGTTAGGTTCAGGAGCTGCAATAAGTCTTCCATCATCAATAGCCATTACTCTAGAAATGGTTTCAAAACCTGAAATACCTGCAACAATTACACTTGGAGGTGTTTCATTAAATATGGGACGAGCAGTGGGACCTGCCATCTTTGGATTTATAATTGCATCATTGGCCAATCCTGGATTTGTTTTTATTTTAAACGCTTTATCATTTATAGGCTTGATCATTGTATTGTCTAGATGGCATCCATCTCAGGAGAAGAGAAACATGCCAGCAGAACACATAGTAGGAGCAATGAAAGCAGGTGTACGCTATCTTATTCGTGCACCAGCAGTACAATCTGTTATCATTAGAGCCATATCGTTTACTATTTTTGGAGCTGCTTTATTCGCCCTTCTTCCATCATTGATGCGTTATGAATTAGGATTTGATTCTCTAGAATTTGGTTTTATGCTTGGTAGTCTAGGTACTGGCGCAATAATTGGTGGTACATTGATCTTACCTCATCTCAGAGAAAAGATCTCAGCTGAATGGCATTTCTTTGGTGCTATCATTCTATTTGCTGCTGTCATGATTTTACTTGCATCATCTAATGATTTTATTTTCTTGTTAGGAGTTATGTTTACAGGGGGTATTGCATGGATTATTGTAGTGGCCACTCTGAATGTCTCAATGCATAAAGCTAATCCCAAATGGGTTGGTGCAAGGTCCCTTGCTACACACACGACAATATTCCAGGGAGGCCTAGCTGCCGGGAGTGTGATATGGGGTTCAGTAGCTGCAAACATTGATGAGAGAACCGCACTAATTATTGCTGCAATAGGTTTAGGTCTAGGGCTATTAACAGGTCTAAAGTTCAAGTTGATTGGTGATATACAATCAAAATCAATAAAAGAATCTGCATCTATGTATTGGTCTTCCCCTATAATGTTTTTTGAACCAAGTTTAGAAGCAGGTCCAGTTCTGGTAAAGATTGAATATAAAATTGATAAAGAGGGTCAACAACAACAGAACAACAAAAATATCCTCCTCAATGACTTTTTGATATCTCTCAAAGATTTATCTAAAATTAGAAAACGAGATGGGGCAATTCAATGGGGAGTATATAGAGATGGTACAGATCCACATATTTTTATTGAGAACTTTGTAGTAGAATCTTGGGCCGAACATTTACGACAACATGAACGTTTAACAGCTGCAGACATAGAGATACTAGATAAAGTTCGTAGCTTTCACATAGGAGATAAACCTCCAGTGGTTACTCATTATGTTGCAGAACCTTTTCCCACTTCATCAAAATACAATATAGGAAAAGGAATAGATAAAAAGGAAACAAAGGAAAATAATACAAATGAAAAATAACAATAATAATGATAATACAAATACTATGATAAATGGAATATATCACGTTACTGCAATATGTAATAATCCACAAAAAAATATTGTTATCTGCAGGAATAAATGATCCTATAGTTTCTAGAACTGAAAACAGAAAACCTTTATAGATTATTTCAAAAACTAATGCAAACATAATGTTAAAGTGTCATCAATCAAGTCACAATGCAATTCAAGAAGATATATTGATTGCAAGAAGATGGATATCAAATAATTTTTCTATTTATGTTTAAATTAGATATAGGAGAAAAAGTTAATCAATTTCAAGTAATACTATTTTATAATCTGATCTTTCTGGCATTTGCTCAAACATTGGTTTGACTTTATTACACACAATAATTATTTAATGAATAACTGATTAAATACAATTTTTTTTAGTAAAATTAAAAAATTTTTCAGAAGGATTAAGGGGTAACACATTTCATATAAGAAATTATATTCTTGTTTTTTTCAACTCATTTACTATTATACATATTCGTAATCACTAAAACGGAGGTGTGTGAATTGTTTTTAACGCATTTTGTAGTTTCAAATTAATCGAGTTAAGTGTAAAAGAAATGAGGGAGAAATCTATATATTAAAAATAAAATGTGTAATTAATTTATTTACTCTTTTATATTTCCTTTCCTACATCCATTTTCAAATATTCATTATTATTATTGATTTTAATTAATTTTATATAATTATCACATTTATCCTCTGAACATTTGAAAACATAGAAAGAGGGATATTTCTCTTTCTTTAATTCTTCTTCTACCCAGTCAGGTATCTTATGTTTACCTATAAAACAAGAAACATGCAATTTATTTCTCCTTAACTTTTTCCTACGTATACGACAATATATAGTAGCTTTTACAATTGGATTGATTTGTTATTGTAAAAACTTTACTACTATAAAAGAGCGTCATGATAATATTAAATTTAATTCGATTTTTTATTATTATTAGGATACGTGTAGAAAAACTCATAGGAAATTTTTGAGTTTGTTTTACTAATAATCTTCCAAAATTAGCAAGGTATATGAACATAAATATAAATATTATTATAAACCTTTTTATCATCATTATTCTTTATCTCCATAATATATAAATTCTATAGATAGATAATTGTCTTATGTAAAGTTGCAAATAATAGTATAAATAAAAGTTTGAATTTATATTTTAAATTGTCTAATGGTACAGATATAGATCCCGCTCATCAACCCATAAATTATAAACTTCATTATCAAATAATTTTAACTATTACCTATGGATTTGTATTTGTAGAAAGTTTTTTTGTTAGTTTTAAGAATTTAATCTTTCCTCTTAACACATTCTATGAACATTTAATTGATTTTTCTATACCTGCCTCTTTGTTAATTTATTTTTTACTACTTTGTATAATTACAGATACATTTAAAACAATTCGATTATACCCATATGGAAATCGATCAACTCCTAGGTTTTGTATGGACTTTCTCATGGCACCATTTTATTATGTCATTCTTTTTAATACAGATCTTTATGGACACAATTACGATCAAATATTTTATTATATTCCTATTATAACGGGTTTAGCAACATTATCAGGACTCTTCAGATATATCCTAGAAACTCGTAAAACCATGGTAATTGTCAAAGAAGGTATAAAGGATAGAAAAGGAAATGTAAACATTAGAACAAAATCTATTAGAATTAGTGGTGAAAAAAAAGAAGTAATTTTTACCTTCATATTATTTATAATATTTTTTCTAATTGGCTTTTTTCATTATCTCTATCTAAATTATCTTGAAAATGATAAAACTCAAATGGTAGGTGATTCAAAAACAAATACAAAAAAAATTAATGCTAATATAATGGCAACTTTAGCAGGGATATCTTCGATAATAATATGGAGATGTATTAGGAATGAGTTGTTACGAGAAATTCTTTCATATTAAGTTATTATATTGTAATTATCATGAGTAGTGAATTAAATAATTAAAATATTCTAAGGATATTGTTTTTAGTTTACTTTGATTTATTGAAATTTTTTATAGTGACAGAATATTTTTTTAGCATAATTATCAAAACGGGCTCGGAGGCCTTCGAGCAAATTTCGAAGTTTTAATCCAGAAACTGAAGAGATGGGTTAGGTATTTGTATTTAATTCTAATATGTTTAAGTTATTCTTCAAAATTACAGTTTAATATTTTTGTTCACCTTTTTTTACAAAGAAATATAGTTTAACAAATAGAATCATATCTGCTTGGTCCCGTTTATTAAGTGGGTTCACTTTTTTCTTAACTATGAGTTTTTTCAACTTACCCATATGATACTTTTTACAATCATTCCTATGGTTATATTGATTAATTTGACAAATATTTGATATATACATTTGCTAGAAAAGGAAGTACAGGATATTAAGTTCTATAATGAATTATTTAAGAGATACTCAAAAAAAGGTACAAGAAACAATCACTTATACTGAAAATGTTTCCATTATGACAGAGAACTTTATTGGAGCTAACACGGTTAGAAAATTAATTGAATAAAAAAT
>CAWIYT010000356.1:0-4642 GCA_963840085.1 uncultured Nitrososphaerales archaeon | reverse complement strand
GACAATTTTTTGTTTCAAAAGTTAAAATAAAATCAATGATGGCAACAATTTTGTCAACAATAATATGCTGACATTGCAGAGAAGTGACTTTCAGATGTATTACATACAATCTTCATAGGATGCTAAATTTAATTATTATTAAATGGTTTCTACAGAACCAGTAAAAAGTTATTATTTAAATATAAGACTTTACAGGAAACGAATTTCTATGGACAAATCAGTCTCTAATAAAATTTAAAAAATGAGTAAAAAGATGAAGCTATATACCTCCCAAGTTTGAAGGTAAATTGTTTTGTAAAAAAATAAATTTTTTTCTGACTACATTATTTTGTAATATTTGTGTCAGAAGTTTTTACACACATCGAGTCTTTTGTAGGTGGTAAACAACATGGAGGTGCATGAGGATTTATTCCACAATTTATCGAAAATAAAGATTCAAAACTCTTGGCTGCACTTTCTAATGAAAGGAGATCTCTTTGAGAATTACTGTACCAGGATAATGAGTATCTGTCGTTGTTACTATCTACAATTGTTAGATTATGAGAGGTAGACCCAATTGGATATCCTTTAATTGAACTCATGAAATCAAACCCTAATAAATCATTTTCTATGATAGTATCTTTGATTAGTTGTGCTTGTCTTTCACCTAATATCATACTTTGTTTTTCCTCTGGTCCAATAGAAGGAATACTATACAACGATATTGTTAAATTCCTTGTATTTGAATCATAAAGGTACTCTTTATGATCTGAAATAAAACTCTCGGTTGCAGTATGATATAACAATTTGAAGTTATCTAATGCCATTGTAGCATTTGATTGCTCTCCTTGTGCAGTAACATATTGTACAACAGTACATAGCATTACTATCGTACCTATGATAAATAGCCTATTAGACATTATTTTTTGGAATTTATTTAATGTATTTATACTTTTTTGTCTATGTTTAACCAAAATAATATAAACGGATAGAACTATTTTATAAAGATGATTTTATTATATCTCTCTCCCTATCACGAGAGCCTATCTGAAAAGTAGTTTATAGAGTTTAAATTTATTGTATAATAGACTTATTCGGAAAGCTAAGTGTAACGATTACACTATATCGCAAAATTAGTTTGATATTAATAATTTCTGGAATAGATTCAACTTATGAAATACCAGATGAGTTATGGAATCAAATTTCCCAATGTATACAAACCAATAAGAAAGAAAAGGAGGAAGACAGGTCGTCCCGGAAGGGATAATAGAAAGACTACGACCGATATCTTATTCATATTACTGACTGAATGTCAGTGGTGGAAAACACTCCCAAAAAGTATTATTTTTTGCGAAATTGCAATAAAGCTATGTCTATTCATTTCATCTACTCATTTTATTCAGATATCTACATATTTCTCTCTAAATTCTATCCTATATCTTTATTAATATTATTTTTATACATTCGCCTTGAGAATTTCATTGGATTTAAAATTAAGGTATCATGTTAGATAAAAAATAGTAAATAATCATATACAATAGAAATTATCACATATACTTTCGATATATTATATAATAGATACTTCTTTAACATTTTATCTTATATATGACAATTTGAATCTATTTTCATAGTTTTTAGGCGCCGAAAAATTCATTTTTCCTATAACAGTAATTTTCCTAAATGAAAACAAAACTCATAGAAATAGAAGTCAAATCCGAATAAATTTACTTTAAACAAAGACTAGCAAATATTTTTAACTTTATTGTTATATGATTTCAATAGTTATTGATTATTTTTACTAGGTATTGTATCTCTAGTATTAGGGCATCTAAGACTTTTTTAGCCCCCAAAAAAAGATTTGTATTACCTATAATTTTAATTAGAAGACAAAGTAAAAAAATGGATTAGAATAATAAGTATTTCCATAGTAACAATATTGTAACAACTTCCAGTACAATAAGTTTAATTATTATATATTTAATTTGAAATCATGGTTTCAATAGTAAAAAAAAGTAAATATAAAGACGTAGATATATCTCTCACATATACATCAGATCCAGCTCCACATCATCCTCCTCATCATGATCTTGGTCATGAAGACATGACAACAATGACAGATGAACAAGAAATAATGAGTGATATAAAGAAAATACCATCATTCTTTTTTCCACCAAAGATGGTCATTAAATTTAAAGATGAAGAGATCAACATAAATGAAAAATTTCATGCAATCAAAACATTTGAAGGAAATTACTTTACCCATTATCTTCCATATCGCTTTTTTGAATCACCATGGGATTTGTCACAGGCAATTGTTGATTCTCTTATAGTGGAAGATGAAATAAGACAGATAAAAATTAAAGAAGGCGAATCTATTGAGTAATATTGAAAGACAAGAAATACGTTCTTTACAGCCTGGACAAAAAACAACACTTTTTCGTGCAATAAATCAACTCAAGCAAAATGGTACATATGAAAAATTTGTAAATTGGCACGGAATTGCGATGATGAAGAAAGCAGGCACTGAATTATTTGGTAGTATTAGAAATTTAGCACATTATTCCCCTGTTTTCCTTCCCTGGCATAGAGAATATCTTATAAGATTTGAAAATGCCCTTAGAGAAATTGATACTTCTATTTCATTACCTTATTGGGATTGGACTATTGATGCAGAATTGCAGGATCCCCCTACATCAATAATATGGACAGACGATTTTTTAGGTGGTCGCAATCCAACACAAAATGGATTAGTAACAGATGGACCTTTTAAAAACTGGAAATTTTCACTTAATATTCCTGGTAATCCAAGAGAAGCTTACCTTCGCAGAGATTTTGATAATACTATACAACTCCCATTCAGACGTGATGTTGAACTTGTTATTAATAATAATGTATTAGAGTATGACAAACCTCCATGGGATGGAAATCAAGACTATAATTCATTTAGAATAAGTTTAGAACGTCCTATTCACAATCCTGTTCATAATTGGGTTGGAGGTACTATGGAAGAGGCATACTCACCAGGGGATCCCGTTTTCTTTCTGCATCACTGTAACATCGATCGAATATGGGCAAATTGGCAAAGGAAACATGATTATCTAGATAGATATCCAGCAAATGATAAAATTAAAGATAGAAGGGGTAGAATAATTCCTTTTACAAATAGAAATCATAAGATGTTTCCATGGAATGATACAAACGATAATACACATAAAAGAGTACAACAAGTTCTAGATTTTACTCAATACTATGAATATAAGGAATACTATGTACCCTAATATCTTTTCTTTTTTGAAAACAATTTTTTATAGCATATCAACATTTAAAATTTTTCCAAATTTGTAAGCGCTGAAAAGATTTAAAGATCAAAAAAATATTATTTTAATTACCCTTCTATAATTTCTTTCGTAATTAAACCTTTTTATTTTTAATATACTAAGTTGTATATAAATTAAAAAATTGTTAAATTTTCTGCATCTAAAATAAATATTTCAATATAATAGAACATATTTGTAAACCTAATAGAAAAGATTTATCTTTGATTACACGTAAGGGAAGAGATTTATTAACAGGTTGCATATCATTTATACCTGCTTATGAATGTATTAGTTCACTTTTCTATGCTGATAATTTCAACCAGAATAACTGCCATGAAGGAATGACATATAGAAACTCATATATTTTTCAAGCTTCTCTTTATCTTTCTCTAGTTTGATAGTCTCCTTCTCCAGATCTTTGTTTTGTTCCTCTAAAAAAGATAAAGATTGTTTAATAGTTTTATACTTTTCAATATCTTGAATTAAAGATTGCTTATCGAAATTGTCTCTGGTAAAATAATCTGATCCTCCCTGTACCTATTCTCCATTCATGGATCGAAATGTATAGAATTGCTACTATAGAAGGGAAAATATTCATTCATAATATTTACTATTGAATTTATTTAAGGATTCCGTAGTTCTATTTGGCTTAATGGACCTTTACAGATAGCCTATGACATTTCCAGTTATACTAATAACTTTGATTATTTTTTACGTATATAGTAATAAGTAACACGAAAGATCTCTTAAATCTTATTGGTCACTTTTATGTTCATATTTACTATTATACATACGCATATAATATTTATAGTACATAACCATTTATTTTCTCTATTATTATAGAATATAATATTATTTTAATAGTATCAAAATATCGCCTTTGATTATGTGTTATGTTTTAACTTGTTACCACTTTTTTCAGTAATGAAACTGACTATGTTAAAGATTCAATGCTATACGAAGTTTTTAGACAAATGACTTCTGGTACTGGTCCTATAGTGATTCATGTTTTTCGTACAGATCTAATCTATATTTATATTGCAGACTGCATTTGGATAAGATACAAAAACACAATTTATTCTCAAGTAATATTTAATTTGTTGTTTTATCCATAATAATGGGTAAATCTTTAATGTTTTTCTCCTTTATACTAAATATTATACTCTTATTTTTGCAATGCTATCGGTATTACTCCAGACGGGCCAGTACATTTCATCGGCGCACTAGATTTCATCAGTATAATTAATCATTCTCAATCTCCTTAGAAACTATTTTTTTAATGCTAATGCTTAAAATGAGTTCTGTAAAAATATAGCTAAAATTTATTGCTGTCAGAGTCGGATCAA
>CAWIYT010000355.1:0-7163 GCA_963840085.1 uncultured Nitrososphaerales archaeon | reverse complement strand
CTTATGAGATAATGAAAATGACCTCTTATTCACATTTTGAATTAACAAATGTTTTGTGAAAAATAATGTGGTTTTACAAACTATTTTACTTTTGACCCGCTTATAAATTAAAAAAATTATTCCAGAAAAACTACCGTTCTCGTTCTCGACTATCTTTAGATCTTGTTCTAATTATTGTACTCATCTAGTCATCCGAGTTAACGAATTATTGTTTGAATTATGTCATTAAATCCCTTATTCCCTTCTATATGTATATACATCAAAATTTATTATCTTATCCTTATCCATGTAAATCCTTATCAAAGTATAAATATTGTGAAGGGGATAAAATAGATATGGTCAAAACTACTATTGATATTCCAGATGAAAAATGGAAGAAATTCAGTATAAGAGTTATAGAGAAACATGGCGGAAGGAAAAAGAATGACGTAATTCAAGAACTTATAGACAAATATTTAGCGGAAGGAGAAAGAGAAAAGAAAAATGAAAATTCTAGAAGATAAAGAAAAGACTGTTAAATTATTTATTAAAAATCTTTTATGTGGTACTATTAGAATATCACATTCTCCTACTATACTCATAGAAGATAGACATGAGAAATATCTATATGTTCTTAATAGTAAAATAGGTGAATTTCAACATAAACCAACATCAGAGAATATTGATTTTATTTATAGTGCAATAGCTAGATTAAGGGTATTTGGTATTTTGCAAGGCGAATTTATAACATTAGATTATGACAAATATATCGAACAACTAAAAGAAGAAATTCATGACCAAAAATTATTAATTAACCAACTTTTGAATGAAAATGATGAATTAAAATCTGATAATATACGATTGGCAGAAGAGCTAAACGACCGTACACATATCATAAATACTTTTGAGAACACCTACATCAAGAAGGATGATACTACAAAATGAACCATTCATTAAATATTATACACTGTTCTATCTGTGGTTATTCTTTGATAGAGAAAGAATCATCAACTCATAAATGTAACATATTATAGATTATAGAATTCAAAATGATAGCCAATATATTGAAAAATAATCACTATAGGAAAGGGCTAATATCTTGAGTAATTTAGTTACCTATTTCCGTATACATATATCAAATTAGCAATCTTTTTATATATGTAAGTATAATATACTTATGTTCTAGACACATCTATACAAAATAATAACATTTATATCTAGTTCTATAACCATTAACTGATATGAAAAATTATGATCTTAGAATCCTATCTATCTTTCTTGAAAAGGAAAAAAGTGAAGAAGAACTAGTTAATTGTAATGCAAGGTGTTTTGGAAGATTATAAAATGAGCAATGAACAATTCTCAATACATGAATATGGACCTGGAGTTGTTAAAGAGCTTGCAACAAAATTGTATAGAAATCCAATTGCTGCATATCGAGAAGCTATAAGCAATGCACTTGATGCAATGATACCATATCCACCTAATGAACAAAGAATTGAAATATTTACAAATGTTCCTCCAGATGGAGATATAACTATAGAAGATTGGGGAACAGGAATAGAAGATTATAGCATTTTTAAAATTATATCACCTGGAGAAAAATTTGTTAGGAATGAAGAATCGTCATATGAAAAATTAAATGAAAAGATAATTGGACAAAAAGGAATGGGTAAGTTAGCTTTTCTAAATCTTTCAGATACTAATACTGTAGAATTCCATAGTAATAATGAAAAAGTTGGAATGAAAATAATAATGACTTTGGAGGTTTTTATGAAAAATATATGAATAGTAATATTGCATTACCTCATCATGGATTAAAAGTTATAATAAAACACGCAAAAAAACCTATAGTACAAGATAATAGACTTAAAGATTATTTAAGTAAAACATTTGCAATAAAAATTGCTAGAGGAGCTAAAATATTTGTTAATGGAATACAAATACATAAACCAATAGGATTTGACTCTTCTCAATTTAATTTATTTGAACTTACCAATGGAACAAAAGTCGTAGGAAATTTAAAAAGTGTAGAAAAACCTAAACCAGGCAATATAGAAATAAATGTGAAACAAGTCCTTGTCGATTCAAAAGAATTTGATTATAAAGTAGAAGGATGGGTAAATTGTGATGCTTTAGAGCTAGAAACATCTAGAGATGGATTATATGAAGGAAGCGAACGATATGTGGAGTTTATAGAAAAGTTAATGAGATATTTAGAGGAAAATTTTGATAAGAAATCAGAAAATAAAGATAAAGAGATTAAATCAAGTAAACAACTTGCCAAGATGTTCATTAGTGTAATAAAATCGATTCATCATCTTTACCCAGAAATGACAAAACCTTTACTTTCTGGAAATTTATCTAATGAGAAAGGTTATGGAAATTTAGTAAGACCCGAATATAATACTACTAGTTCTTGTATAGAACAAACTGGAATAATTGATATTGATAAGACACTACAACCTATAACCGGAAAACCAATTGGAAACGGTAAAGGTCACAAAAATGGCAATGGTGAAAGTACTTGTAGAATTAAGGATGGGGATGGGAAAGTATTATCACCTTCTAATATTCTCTTTTCAGGTAATGGTCAGATACCAGAACCAAAAGTGGTAGTAATAGGAGTTGAAGAAAAACCAGTAATTTATTTCAATGCTCCGAACAGATTAGTAATAAACTCTTTAAGACCATCCTCGAAGATAATAATAGAAGCAAAACCCAAAGACTTGGCATTCAAATCCAGAGTATTACCATTATTAGTAAGAGCAGGAATTGATGCTTTTCCTGGTAGTTCAGAGATTTCAAAGGAAGAATGGTTTACAAAATATGATGCTGTTCTTGACAATGTGTTTAGAAATGATTAGAACTAAACAATATACTGAATGTCTTATATGTGGTAAACAAGGGATTGAACAAGCTGGTGATAAACTACCAGATAAAGGCATTTTAATACAGGTTATACATGATGATGGAAGTATATGTAAATTTGTAGAATATTCATCAATTTCTACGTTTTTAGATAGAAGCAAAAAGCAAACTCCAAGAATGGTATCTTGTCCTATTTGTAGACAAAATGGAAGAATTGGAAATTTTAGACCAAGTAAAGATAAAAATTTTCATGCATGGAGATATTATATAGAGCATGAACAGATAGATGGATACTGGGGTAAAAAAAATAAAGTTAGAAAACATAGAAGATGTTATTTGACTAATGAGCAGAAGAATGATTTAATAAAGAAATTGGCAAGGATATAAGGCATATGATTATAATTTTAGAAGTAGTAGGTTATCATTCTATTGACTATACGATTAAAATAGGATTGGGTAGAGAAGGAGAAATTCTAGAGTCTGATACTATTGTAGATAGAGAGGGAATAGTTGTAGTATTAGATGCTTTAGGAATGAAGAGAGGCTTTATTAGAATATTATGCAGATGATATTTTCGACAGATGGAAGCAAACAATTGAAAATTTTCAATATGAAATTACATATGGTAATAATAATTGTTTTTTTAGAGTGTTTTCAGATACTTTAATTATAACATGTTATAATATCAACAATCAAAATAGACAAAATTTAATTGATTTTATCGGAAATATATTGATAAATAATGTAGTCAATGGAATAAGAAATGGTATATTTTTCAGAGGAACTCTCGCTTGGGGTTCATATTCAGAATCTACAAGACTAGTTTTAGGAGACGCAATTAATAAGGCTGCTGCATGTCATGAAAAAGCAAATTGGGTAGGAATATCATTATTTCCAGATATACATTATTTATTACATAATATTGATTCAAATAACTTCATCAAATATAATATTCCATATAAAGAGGAATTCATTAATTTCACAAATGGGTTTGCATTAAATTGGATAAAGAATCCTAAATCTAATGAATGTTATGAAATACTTCAGGAAAAACAAAATCAATATAAAGGAACAAAGTATTCAAATTATTATGGAAATACAATAAAATTTTATGAATATTTAGCTCATTACTAAAATTTACATATAATAAAAAATAAATAACTGAAACCGAGGATTTACTTGAACATTAAGATACAATATGATAAAGATCTTATCAATAAATATGTTAAAGAAATAGTCTAGCACTTTTCTCTATAATATGACTTGTATATGTATCATAAGTTTAATTTTTTTTAACTTCTTAAAATCTCTTGAACAAATTGATCTTAATACATCAAGCGTTTCTAATGATACCAAATTTGAGACCTATTATTATAGATAAATTCAATTTATCTGACCCTTCATGAATTAAGAAAAGAATATAATCGATAGTATCTTCTTCTTCTCCGTACTCCAACACTTCGTCTTTTAGTATAGCCTTTTGCTTTTTGTTTATAGCAATTTTTCTTTTTTTATTAAGTTCTTCAATGATATTATCTGTGATTATTTGTTCGTTAATCTTTTTCATATTTGGTGCTGCGTTATATTTTTCCAAAGTCCAATCTATCATTTCTATAATTTTTTGTTGACGTTCATTATAGGTATCATGTGATTTAGGATGAATCATTTCTTGGCGTTCATCTCTAATAGATAGCAAATGATTTTCAAATTCGTTTGTTATTGTCTTTGTAGTCATATCTTCGTTTTGCTTTATATTCCAAGATATCCATATTTAGATTTGAATCCTGCAAAATATTGAATCACATTCGATAGATGAACTTCGAAATATGTTAAGAGGCATATCTGTTATGATTTTATCAAATGTTACAGTTTGATCAAAATTTCTAGCTCCTAAACATCTAATTACTGAATGAAAGTCAAATCCACTATATGTATCTCCACCTAATAATCGTGGGATTCTAACACTATCATTAATATTAAAATCATATTTATCTTTAAGTATTAATTTTATCTCACCTGTTATAACATCTGGTAAAAATCTATTCTTTGTTATTGTTAAATGTGGAATTAATTCTAAATTTGCTTGTCCGACCGAATTAGCAAAATCAATTACACGAGGATTTATACTAATACCAGGAGGAGTTAAAATACGTTCATTATATTGTTTAGAAAGTGGTAATGTTTTTGTTTCACCATTTTTCATTGAATTTAACAGATTTCTTATATCTTGTTGTATTTGATTTAGTAATGTCACTTGAGCTTTATTATATTGAAATGCTTTGGGTTCATTTTCTAGCCAAGTTATTGGTAAAGGCTTTGGAATTCCTTTACCTGAAACATCTTCTAACATTCCAATAGTATCTCCTTTACCAGACAGAAAATATTGAAAATTATTTACCGTTTGTGGTACTAAAAATGCAAAAGGATTATTTATTAGTCTTAGAAACAAATTATTTCTAGTACCTCTCTGCGTTATTTTGCATAGCTGGTGCGCATTCAGCATTTACTGTTAATATTTCAGTATTAGTACTTTTAGTTTGATGTGTATCCTCAACTACTAGTGAAAATTCTATTGGCATAGGTATTGGAAATGTAAATGCTCTTGATTCCATAGGTATATAATCAGTTAATTGAAAAGTTGCTTTTTCCGAAGTAGGATTTGTTAATGTATTTGGTACATAATCATCGGAAGGAGATTTCTTTTTCCATTCCCATTTTATAACATCATCCCCTATATCTCTATCAAAGCTTCCACTGCCATCTAATTCTATTTTATCTTTTATGAATGCTTTACCTGGTAGTGGAAAGGGAACAATATCAGACGGAAGAGACTTCCATGACCCTACGGCAATAGGTGGAGTATTTGGTGTTGGCGGTATTGGTTTAGGTTGAACAGTAACAAAGGCATTGGCAAAACCTGATTGTTGATGTGTATCTTGTACTTCTAATTGGAATTGTAATGTTGTGGATTGAGTAACAGGCGGAGCAGTAAATCCTGCAATAGAAGAAGTTGGATTGTTTATAACTACGCTTGATTCTCCAAGTTGTGTCCACTCATATTTTGTTATACTATCGCCGGGATCCGGATCTTTACTTCCTTGTCCATTTAATGTTACTGGAGTGCCAGAAACCACTGTATTAGATGGGGTTATTTGTATATTAGCATTAGGTGGTTTATTTTCATCATCATCACCACATAGATCATTATCTAATTGACCTGATTCACAAACATCTAATGTAACAGTCCATTGACTACCAGTTTGATATTCTCCTTCCCATGGAGGAGTAAGAGGTTCTCCATGTGAATGTCCTCCTGAACCAGTTAATATTCCATCTTGTTCAACATATGAGCCGTCACCAGAAAGTCCAATTTCTTGAAAACATCCACCAAGATCTGTGATACCTACACCGATTGTTTTTGTATTAGTATCGAATGATACAGTATTGGATATGGGATGAGTAACAAGGGAATTACTTACTTCCTCTGTTGATCCATCATCAAATGTTCTGATCCCTTGACATGAACCTATGGTTTCTCCTGGAATTGTAGTAAATACATTACCATTTTCATGAATTAGATTGGCAGAATATGATTCGGTTATGCTAGTTGTTATTGTACATATCGCACCAGTGGGGTTGGGATTGGGGCAAAGATAGCTACGTACTCATTAAAGAAGGAAGATCCTGAAATATGTGATGATGTATCTGATGAAGGAACTTGTTTAGATGTTAAAATTTCCTTTGGAGTTGCTGAGGCAGATATTTTTCTCCTTTATCAACATTTAGAGTTTCAATAGGAAAAACTTTATTCTCTAAATTTAACTGGAGAGTATTATCTATAGAACTTGAATTATTTGATTGACCTATTTGATAGTCTTTTACAAAAGTTTCTCCATTTGCAAATATAAAATTAGGCCATAAAATGGAAAATGTTGAAAAGAAAAATAATAGAAATGAAAATGCTATTAAAATAAAAAGATTGATATCATTTTTCACAGAAAGATATTACACAATAAACATATAATAATGACACTTTAATAGGTGATAAAAAAACAGTAGTAGATTATTTATAAATATTTAGTATATGAATATGTGAAAAAACTAGAATTGTAATTAGACTAAATCCATGAAAAAAAATTATATAAGATTATCCTTGATTATTATTATCGAAAAATTCTTATCTCTTATTTTTTCTAGAAGTTCATCGGCTTCTCTTTTACGTTCTTCTGGACTCATTTCTAATATATCTCAGAAACAGCAAATCCATCGGTTTCACTTATATTACCAATTATAGAGGACTTAAATGGTGTGAA
>CAWIYT010000354.1:0-5845 GCA_963840085.1 uncultured Nitrososphaerales archaeon | reverse complement strand
GTATATTAAATCTAAAATTAACTAGAAACAAGTATGCTATTTTTAAGCAGTCTCTATTTATCTTGTGTATTATAACATCTTCTATATTCAATCTTCCGAATCTAAAAAATTTTGTTACTGTTTATGGACAATCAGAGAAAGATATTGAATATCAGCAATCTTATTGGACTGAGAGCTCACAATCAGTTTCTACTGCATCATCTTCTTCTGACCAATTAGAATCTTCACAAACTAGAGATAATAATAATAAAATAGAGAAAGAAGTTGGACCTGGCGAAGGTATTTCAACTCTTGCAATAGAACTAGTTAATACAGCTCAGATTAGATATAACTGCAGTCAAGGGCTTCTTAACTCTTCCTTCGGGTTTTCAATCTGGTTTTAATAATATAACAAATCAAGACACAAACGGCTCATCTACAAAACATAGCGCTTTGAATAATGTTTCCTCGGCCAGTCATAATTCTATAGTAGGAGCAGGGGAATTTTTTACCTTATTTTTTGATGTTAATATCCTAAATAATATAGATATTGGACAATATAATTCTTCTTTAAAAATAATATATTCAAAAGTACTTGAAAAGGGAAAAATTACATCAGTTATTCCTATTCAATTCGAAATTCCCGGCAAAGTAATTCTGGATACTGTATTAAATGGAAATAGTAAAGAAAAACACTTGGTTCCAGGACAATACAGTGAGATAAGTTTGGTGATAAAAAATAAAGGAAGTTCTTTCGCTAATGGCGTTATAGCAACAATAAAAGGGTTTGAAAAACAGACAAATGAGAGTGACAGTCTAAAAAATGATGACTCAAATGGTAGTGATGGATTGGGAACACCTTCATTATCGTCAGCTTATCCACTCATATCAGCTGTAAATACAGGAAATAGAACATTTAATGTTGGGACCATATCACCAGGCTCTTCAGTCGTAATTAAACCAATTCTCTATATAGCAAATTCTGCTAAAGAATCTGTTCAAAACCTTGATCTTCAAGTGACATATGGAGATTCATATGGTAACAGACAAACATTTGAATCTTCTATTGGTATTATTGTATCACCCTTACCCAGCTGATTCTAATTTCATTATTAGTCCAATGTTAGAAAATGTTACAAATAAGAAATCAAATAATACTAATACTAATAATAATTATACTAACAAGAACGATATTGTTATACTTACTGCTGGTACTATTGAAGATTTATCATTTAAACTTCAAAATAATGCCAAAAATATTACTAATCCTCTCACAGACCTAGTAGTTAATTTGGATGTTTCACCAAAAGAATCAATAGAGATTTTAGGTAAGTCTAGATGGATCTTTGATTCTATGGATCCATACTCATATTATGATTTAGGTACTAAAATATTTGCATCTGAGCAAATAGCCAATACGCCTGTAGAATTTTCTATTAATATTGATTATATTTTGAATGAGGAACTTAAAAAAGAGTCATTGCTTGTAGGTGCATATATAGAAGGACAAATAAAAATTACAGGACATGATTTTGAAATACGCAAAGTGGGGAATACACCTAATTTCAGTGGTAATTTACTAAATGAAGGAAATTCACGAGCATTATTTACAAAGGTAAATTTAGAAGAATTGAAACCAGTTTCAGAGTTAGTGAGTAATCATACTAAAAAAAATAATAATTTGAACCTTGGTGATGATAATAAAAAAAATAATCATAATAATAATAATCTTTTGTCTACGCCACAAGAACAATATCTTGGCGATCTCGATTCTAATTCTCCACTACCATTTAGCATACCTATTGATTTAAACGTCAATAATACAAATAGTAAATATTCATTCACTTTAAGTGTTTACTATAGTGATAACTTGAGAAAGATGCATCATGTCTTATTAAATGGAACTGTAGATATCATTAATAATTTAGCAAACGAGACTCAAAGCAATAACACTTCATTTGGAATTGATGATATTATAAGTAAAAATCACCTCTTTTTTACAATATTTATAGCAATTATATTAATCGTGATTATAGGATTACTTTATGTCAGGAAAAAAAGAAAAAAAACTATATCTCCTGAATTTGAATTAGGAACAGAAAATAATAATATGAAAAGGAAAGAAAAGTCTCTCTTTGATACTTCAACAGGATTGTTTGATGATGAGGAGAAAGATTCAAAATAATGATAGCTATTAAAGAAATATTTCTATTTTCATTTGAAGCTCTCAAAGATAGAAAGGTTAGGTCTATACTAACAATACTAATGGTAATGGTAGGCAGTAGTTTGCTAGTCGCAGTAAATGGTTTAGGTACCGGTTTTACATTTTTTTTCAATAAGCAATTTGAAAATCTTGCTCCTAATATATTATTCATTAATAGCGCTCAACAAGATCCTAATACTGGTGGCATATCAAGTGGCCCTCCACCGGCCCCGAAAATAGTCTTAAATTCAGCAGTAATGAGCAGAATTAATTCGTTACCTTATGTAAATGAAGTTATACCCTCCTATCAAGGTGAAATAAACCTTATTTCTCAAGGTGAATCCAGAAACACTAATTCATTTGCAATTGATCCCTCTAAGCTGATTATAGTTTCTCCAACATTGGAATATGAAGAAGGTTCATCCATTAGACCATCTGACCCAAATGCTATAATCATACCAAGTGACGTAGCACTACCACCAGGTGAAGAAAACCAATTCTTAACTATAGGTGAAAGTGTGAGAGCAGAATATTCATATATAGATCCAACTACTGCAAAGGAAAAAAAAGAGACAAAGAATTTTGTTGTTTCTGCAATTATGAAACGTACTGGTAATCCTACGGTAGATAATGCCGTGATTTTTAACACGGTAACAGGTAACTCATTATTTCAAAAGACAGGAAAATATGATTCATTAATTGTAGTAGCTCAAAGCAGTGATTTAGTATCTCTGGTCGAAGAGGAGATACGAGCGCTTTATGGGAACAATATAGGAATAACTACTGTTGAAGCTATAATACAGACAGTCCAAGAATTTACCTCGGGAATCAGCTCTTTCCTTTTGAGTATAGCTATAATATCATTGGTTGTTGGAGCAGTAGGGACTGTAACAACCTTGTATACATCAGTAGTTGAGCGAACTAAAGAGATTGGAACTCTGAAAGCATTAGGAGCAAAGAATGTAGACATTTTATCTCTATTTCTAACTGAATCTTTACTTATTGGTATAATTGGGGCGACGTTTGGGATTTTAATAGGAATAGGTGGAGGATACATTTTATCTTCAATTGGGTCACAAAACGATGAGCCAATTACGCCTATATATCTCGCTGGAAATCTAGCAACAGTGTGGATAGTCTCTGTGATACTAAGTACCTCTTGCTGGCCTCTTGCCTTCCCTAAAAGCATCAAAAACTTTACCCATAGAAGCTTTGAGACCACAATAGTTATTTTATTTTATTTAAATTGATTTCAATAGACATAAAATGCAGACATAAAAAATAATCGGTTATGTAGGTTTTATGATAATTTGTAATTCCTTCTAAAACAAATTAATCTCCTTATTTTCTACCATGCACCACAAATTTTAATTTATTTTTTATATCTATATCCTTTAAAAATATCCTATTGTATTAATATGGTTATTGATTTTTTTTATCTGCATGTACATTTGACAATAATATTACTTTTTATTATGGTTTAATAAAGGAAAAAACTATTTTTTGACTACAAATTTCTTTTTTTTAAATCTACACTCCTTTCTTAGTTACAGATTCACAACTCTGGCTAAGTATGTCCCCTTCTTGCTGATGATAGTCTAAAACCGTATCTCTATCCAGTCCACAATCAAAATAGTCAGGTCCTGGTCCACCTTTTAGTATATCATTTCCGTTATCTCCATATAGTTCATCTGCACCATCATCTCCTGATAAAAAGTCATTTCCAAAATATCCAACTAATACATCTTTCCCATTTCCTCCAAAAAGAAAGTCATCGCCTGAAGAACCATATAGAGTATCATCTTCATCTCCTCCAAATATCTCATCATCATGTTCTCCACCGTTTAAAACATCATTTCCTCCCATTCCGTATAACCGATCTAATCCAAATTTTCCATAAATTATATCGTCTCCTTCATTACCAACTAAATCTCGAAATTGAACGTCAGTAGTATTTTCACATATTTGTAAGCGACCATCTGATCGATCAGAACAATTAGATCCATCAATAAAATTCTCTTCAGGCAGATTATCTCCCTCTGACTGAGCAAATAAATTAATAACAAATATACCTTCTCCTAATGTAAAAGAGAAAATAATCATGAAGAAGATGAGTACAACTTGCATATATTATATGTTATAATTGAAACTAATATGGAGTTTGAAAATTTAATATTTGAGAAATTACACTAGGATTATAGTATTATTTATTTCTGTTCATTCTCAACTAATTATTTTACATTTTGTTGTATTATAATTTAAAAATATATTGATAGAATTTTATTAAGGTATAATAATAGATTATTAAAGAAGAAATAAAACATCAAATGTTATAGTTACGTTTTTTTGTATATCATATTTTGATACTTGCTTATAGAACTAAATTAGATCATTCCTATTTATAATCGAAATTGATTTTTTAGCGAAAATATTGGTTATTGATTGAAATAAAGAATTTTTTTAGCTTTGAGTTTACACTTTCTAGAAGACTGGCAAATATCTTTTCTGCATGATGATGTTTAGTATTATTATCATCTTCACTCATCTTTTATCGTTTATCAAATGATTAAGGTTCGTGAGAATCACTTAAGTGGAGGAAATCTTTACTGAAATATAGTAATCCAATTCATGCTATAATCTATATAAGAACAATAAATGAAGAGTGTAAAATAAGGTCTATATATCTTTTATCATAACTTTATCTAGAGCTAAAGGCATAATGACATAATACAAAATGGTTGGAAAATCTATCTCGCTTGCTACATTGTTTTATCCTTCTATCTAATATAAGATTCTACTAATGGTTTTATTTATTATTTTATTTATGACCAAACACCTCATAATTATGGAATAAATTATTATTATTGTCCAGGTGGTAACACCCTTGGTTGTCCTTGTCCAGGTGATCCTTGTCCTGGTTGTCCTTGTCCAGGTGGTAATGGTCCAGGAGGCAAGCCAGGTTGTCCATTCGGATTATTTGGATTAAATGGTATACCTCCTGATTGCGGTGGAAGAAGACCTTGGAGAGGACCTTCAAGTGGAGAGCCGGGCGAAAATGTTAAACCACATTCCTCATCTTGTAAATCAATTTTTCCGTCTAGATCATTATCTACTCCATCAAAACATATTTCTGGTTGATATCCTGCATTACCTGTTATCTCTTTATCTATTGAGGCTAAATCCTCTACAACATACACATTTACTGTATCTGTATCAGTGACATTTTGATCTTTGACAACTAATCCAAATATAAAATACCCGTCACTAGGTAAATTAGGAGAGGTAAATGATGCCCTTGAAGTATTACCATTTTCCAAATCTATTATAGGGGTTTTTGGTTCTAGTTGAACCCATTCAAAAGAATCAATAGGCGGGATCTGAACTTACGCTATCCTCAGCATTTAATATGACTGGTTTTCCCTCTTCGACATATTGATCTTCTCCAGCATTAGCCTTTAGTGAAGAAGAGCTAGACAAGTTTTGTGAGTACGAAATATCTACAGAATTCCAGAGTATTAAAATGGTGAGCAGAAACATAATTAAGAAAGAAAGAGTAGAATGATTACAAAGAAATTGACAAAATAATCGTTTATTATTATTATTTTTCATAATGTATATTAATTTTGTATGTATATTAATTTTATTTAATCTATTGTAAATGTA
>CAWIYT010000353.1:0-9046 GCA_963840085.1 uncultured Nitrososphaerales archaeon | reverse complement strand
ATTTTACCTGGTTATTCTCTAATAAATGCATTATATCCTCTTAAAGAAGATCTTGGATTTATTAAACGCCTATTATTAGGGATATTTATGAGTTTTAGTGTTGTATTTATTTTCAATTCATTGAACTACTATTTATTTAAAATCCCTTCAAAATCTATATTCATAATTTTAGCAGTTTTCAGTGTTCTATTTGCTGTAATCACATGGATTAGGAGAAAACAAGTTCAAATAACTTCAAGTAAATATGTTGTATGTAAAAGATGTAACGGTTATTATAATCTTAAAGAAGGTGAATCTTTAGAAGATTTTAAAAAATGTAGCTGTGGTGGTGAATTAAAGTATAGCCAGTCTAATTATAAAAAGAAAGTTGAAGAAGAAATTAATACCTCCAATTCAACCAAATATCCTCCAGAAATGAAAGAAACATATAACTCAAAGCATGAATCATCCAAAGCAGTGCAAAAAATGATTAGATTGGAATCAACTGAAAGTTCTACAAAATCATTTTTTATACCATTAGATATTTTAATAGTAATTCTAGTAACTATATTGTGCGTTATTTTTGTATTAACCTCTACCTTAAATGAAACGTCAATAAGGATTATATTAGGGCTTCTTCTTGTACTATTTTTACCAGGATATTCATTAATAGCTGCTTTATTCCCAAAAAAAGAAGATTTAGATTCTATTGAACGTTTAGTATTAAGTTTTGGACTTAATATTGTAATAATTCCATTAATTGGGTTGCTGTTAAACTACACTCCTTTTGGAATCAGATTAACTCCAACACTCATATCATTATCCATTTTTATAATTTTAATGTGCATTGTTGCATTTATTAGAAGATTTAAAATTCCTGATGAAGAAAAATTCAGTATTAAATTCAATCATTTCAATCAAATAAAAGGATCATTTAGTAAAAAATCCAAATTAGATAAAACCTTATCCATAATACTTGTTATATCCATTATACTTACTATATCCATGACCGCTTATGCAATTACTACACCAAAAGAAGGCGAAACATTCACAGAATTTTATATTTTAGGTCATAATGGCAATGCAAGTGATTATCCTACAAATTTAACAGTGGGTCAATCTGGAAATGTAATAATTGGTATTGTAAATCATGAGTATGCTAAAGTTAATTATAAAATGGTAATTAAATTAAATAATCAAATATTAAAAGAAGAAAATATCAATTTGGCTAATAATGAGAAGTATGAAAAGTCTTTTAATTTCACTGCTTCAGGCACTGGTAAACAAAAATTAGAGTTCTTATTGTATAAATTACCAAGTAATACTACTGCTTATCGTTCGCTTCATCTTTGGGTCAATATAAGTTAAATAATTTAAAGGATTAATATAACTGGTTAATTTGAAATTATTTTCAAATAAATTACCAGAAGATGTTAAAAAGAGTAGAATATATTTAAATAAGGCGAATTAAAGCCTAAAATCTAATAATTATCCTTAAATATTAACCTTGACAAAATTTACTACTTCATACATTTCTTCTAGTGAATCCGGTACTTCTAAAAGAGATAAATTGGTATATTCTAAAATTTTGGCACATTGACCAATGTTAAGTATAAAATCAGATTTTTTAAATCTGCTAATCCCAAAAGTATTTTTTATAAGTTCCATTAAAGATTTTTGCGGGTTTAAATCAGTATTTTTTAACTTTTCACCTCTTTTAAGCATATATATCTGTTTTAAAGGTACTCTAACTTGTTTAAAATTATTAATTACAGGAACATGTATTTTATCCAGCTCCTGATCTTTAAAATAAACCTTTCTTGAATCAAATCCTCCATAAACTCTTGATTTATGGGATAATCTCAGACCTGGAAATCCTGGATAAACTAATGGAACATTATCCTCAAAATCTATTGCTATATAATCATCAGCTAAAAGAGGATATCCTTCATTACAAAATGCCATTGCAGTAGTTGATTTACCGCAACCTTTATCCCCTAAAAATGCAATGGCTTCATTATTTATATTCACCGCACTTGCATGTAAAATAAGTAAACCTCTTTGATGAAGAAGAGATGCAAACACTGTTCCTAAAATAAAACTTCTTAATATTCTTTGATTTATATTTACTGAGGGATTTACAATAATTTCAGAACCGTTACTTATTTTAAATGCACCTATCTCATTCCAAAATCTATATATGGCATTTTTTGTTACTTTAAAATTATTTCCTTCCATTATAGCATTTTCTGAAAATGGATCAACCTTTCCATAACGAATTAATAAATCGCATTTATTGAATTTATTATATGTTAATTCAGGGAGAAATATTTCAGAACAAATTTTTAAACCGAAAGCGCTATATTTAAACATGTTAATTCATTAGAAAAATATTTAAATTGATTCAAAATAGTATTAGCAACTATTACAACCAAGTGGATCATCTTCTTCTCCAGGATATTCCGTGTTTCTAGTAATGTCCTTAATACTACCAATTTTAACGCATTTTGGTTTTATATAAACTTTTTTATGTTTAAATGAGTTATTATCCATTTTTTTCCCTCAATAACAATCAATAGCATAATATATTCTTATCTTGGTACTTATTTAATATAAATAAATTGGGTTTAAAAACCCTTTTTGTGATTAATAATCACGATCAATTAAGTAGGTGTTGTAGTTGATAAAAATTTGATTATTTATGAAACTACTTATTAAATATTATTTTTTTAATCTGGAAGTTTCTTTTAGCCATAAACCAAGAGTAATAGCTTTCCAAATATTCATTACAGATTTATTCTTTTTAGGACATATCTCTTTATATAAAGCAAAAGATTTTTTTAAAGCTTCCTTATCTACATAATCTTCAATTAGAGAATAGTCTTGATAAATCATTTTCTCAATTAATTCTTTTTCAAATAACATGAAGTTTCGTCTAAAGTTTGCTCCTAATTTAGATTTAAGAATTCTCCATTGAATTTTAGGAGGTAAAATGTTATCCATAGCACGGCGTAAAATAATCCTATCCCATCCTTCACTCAATTTATATCTTGTAGGGAGAGATAAACAAAATTCTATTAACCTAACATCAAAAAAAGGGTACCTTTGCTCTATACCAAATGCACCTCCTATTTTATCATTAATTTCTATTCCAAATTGTAATAATCCCGAATTAATACGGTTATAATGATGATCTCTTGGTTTTTTAGGAGCTTTAATCTGATCTAAATGAACAGTGTTAATTATTTCATCTATATTTATTTCATGAGCAAATTGTTCATTAATTATATCTTGAAGATTTTGAGGATTAACCGTAGTTTTAACTCTATATCTCTTAATTTTTTTAAGTAATTTTGGCGTGAAATTTTCCATCAAATTACCAATGAAAAATCTGTTTGAATTCAAATTTCGGAGTTTAGAATACTTAAATGACTCTTTTACAAATTTCCTTAGTTCTATACCATTTAAAAGCTCATTAAAATATCCTTTACCGTGTGAAATAGTACTATCACCATCAAAACCATCTAATATGATGTTTATACCTTCTTTATTAGCTTTACTTAATAAACACCAGTTTAAAAACAAATTCGCAGCAAAAAATGGTTCATCTTCATGAAAAAAAACTTTTTCATGATCAATTAAAGGGCTTATTTTATCAGCATGTATATAATAAGGTTCAACACAGTTCTCTGAAACAATAGCATTTATGAATTCTTTTTCATCACATTCAAGTATATCATCAAAAACAGCAGAAAATGTTTTAAGATAATCTTCTTTATTCGCATTTAGAAACTTTGCAGTGCATACAATAGAAGATGAATCTAATCCTCCACTTAATAAAAAACCAGGACTAATATTGCTTCTTAAACGGCATTTAACAGCTTCCATAAAAATGTCCCTAAATTTATTCATATAATCTTCATCTGAGGGTAGTTTCAACTCAAAGTCAGGATCAAGAGACCAGTATTTATTTAAAATAAAACTATTTGAATTAATTTTAAGACTATGAGCTGCAGGTAAACGAAGAATTCCCTCATAAAAAGTAATTTCTCTATCTTTAAGTTCTGAGAGTAAATATTGAGCAACTCTAATTTCATTTATTTCAAACGATAGTTCTGGAATTGAAAGTATAGCTTTTATTTCTGTTGCAAAATAAAAAGCATTTTCTGATAAATAATAATAAAATGGTTTTATTCCCATATGATCTCTGGCGCAGAATAATTCTTCTTTATGTTTATCATAAATTGCAAAGATAAAATCCCCTAAAAGCTTTTTAGGACAATTTTCACCCCATTTTTGGTAGGCCTTCAATATGAAATAACTATCTGAAAACTCTTCATTATTTTCTATATCTAATTCCTTTGAAAGCTCTTTTCTGTTATCGATTCTAGCGTCTGCAGTTATTAAAAGACTTGAAACCTTATCTTCAATGGGAAGTTCCTCATGAATTGATTCAGGAGTTGTCTGCAACATTTGATGGCCAAAAGCAACATTTTTATAAACCAAAACATCAGAGCCATCAGGACCTCGATGTGAAAGAGAATCATTCATGTTTTTGATCAAATTTGGATCGATACTTGGTCCATCCATGTAATAAATTCCAGAAATTGCACTCATTTACTTTCTCCAATTAAAATATACATTAATTACAATTATTTTACTTCTTGATTTTAGACATTTCATAATTGTAGATTAATTTTCTTATTATATTCAAATTTGGTGTTCAATAAATTTTAATTTAATGATAAGGATTTGATTATAAAAACTTTTTTGAAAAAAATAAATATTTAAATAGTTATAATTAATGTTACTAATAACTAATATTATTATTACTTAAATGTCATTAATAGCTTGATTTTTATTATAAATATATATTTAAAGCCCAAAAACCAACGTGACCATTAAAATATGCTTTTAATACAAAATTAATAAGATTATATTAAATATAATTATCAAAATAACATTATTAATTAATTAGGTGATTATCAGCACAATGATAGTAAAAATTAACAAAATCTATTTATATAAATAACCTTCTATAATTAAAATAGTGATCTTTCCCATTACTTTTTGGAATTCACAAAAATAAGGAGATATAAAATAATGCAAAAATATTATTCAATTGCAATAGCATTAATTTTTGCAATTTTATTGTCGGGAAGTTATATAGATAATTGTACAGCCGCTACAATATCAGAAAACGACTCAAATACACAAAATTTATCAAATGATATCAATGAATTCCCCTTAAATATTTTAAGTGTTCAAAATACAGTAAATAACATCGTGACAATTATAATAACAGGAATAGTAAAAACCTGTACTTCAGGAGATCCATTTGAAGGTGTAACAATCACTTTAAAATCATTAAATGGAGAAATACTCGGATCCACTACTACAGATGAAAATGGATTCTATCAAATAGTTTTCCAGTGTACTGAAGAAACATTACAAACTTTGGGCACTACCTTCGAAGTAACAGCAAGTTATCCTGGGCACATTCCATCAACAAAAGAAATTACTGTAGCCCCCATAGAAACCACTACTGATTCTAACATTGATAATCCTGTCGATTCTAATTTCTACGGAAATGTTAATTTTCAGCTTGGAACATTAATACTCACTAAAGGTTCATGGGACGGTTTAGGTGTAGATTCAAATAAGCCTTCAACTTCAGGACCGCAGGAAGGACTTATACAGATACATATTACAAACAATGCAACAACTACAGCAACTAATGTATGGACAAATTTAGCCTTGCTGGCTGGTAATGAAACATGGTTTTGGCTCAAACCTGGCGAAAATGCTACTAAATTTATAGGTGACATATTACCTGGGCAGACAGTAGATTTGTGGTATCAGATCATGATGAATAACAGTACTGCACCAGCGCAAAATCTATATGAAACCAGAAATTACACTATAAATGTTTGGGAAGGTAATAATCCTACCAATAATCAAACAATTAACGGTACACTCCAAAGACTAGGTTATCAAAGTCAGGAAAGAAACAGTGTTATAAATGTTCAATTCCTTAATACAACACCTATACATACAGGAGATATATTCCAAGTATTAGTAACAAGTACAACTGCTTCTGATTATGATAATCTGATAATTCCTATTTCTAACTATGACCCTACAATGATTCAACCTATAAACTATACAGTAAACTGGATAAATGGTACAACTAATACAACATCGACAGACCTTGTATTACATAAGCCCGGTAAAACAACATTTTATTCCCTATGGACATTTATAGCCCTTAGACCCGGAACTACTATACTTACCCCTTTCATTGATGATGTAAGTGGTGCAAGTTCTCACTACAACTCTCAATCATCTGTAATATTTACCCAAATAGTTAATGTTACACCAAAAGCGGATGTCTCAATAACTAAAATCCTTGACAAAGCAAAGTGTAAAAATGGTACAACTACAGTATGGCCTCCAGTAACAGGTATCAGTGTGTACTATTACATTACAGCACATAATAACGGTCCAAATAACGCTACAGGCATAGTTGTAAACGACACTCTCCCATCAGGACTTACATATAAAAATCATTGGGTTTCAGAGGATGGAGGAGTAATTTGGAAAGCAGCTGTTAATTTACCTGCAAATACATACAATGCTACAACAGGTATATGGAATGTTGGTAATTTGACCTATGGAGGTCAAGATAAAATTCTTGCTATACGTGCCATAGTAAACACAAATGATACTTGGATCAATAATACAGCTACTAAAATTGCTCAAAATGAATATGATCCTAATACTACAAACGACAATTCATCTGCTAATGTATATATACCCCCAACATATTGAAAAATTAGGAAGTAATCCCTTTCAATTTTTTATTTTTTTATTTAACATTTAAAGGAATAATATTCTTAAATTATAACTTTATACTGCTCGTTATTGTTAAACTAAACAATTTTAGTATATTAAGACATTCTAAAAGTTAGATTATTGACACCTATAGTATTTAAATACTTTAATAATTGAATTAATATAATTAAACGACTTATATTAAAAATTTAATGAATAAATGATTATGATGTGAATTATATCACAAAAAGAAGATAGTGAATAACAACTTTTATATATTAAACTAAATACAAATTGATCAGAGGAATTTAATATGATTTCAACTGTAACAACAACTACAACAACAGTAACCATTGCACAGGTTGTCATATATAGTAGTATAGCAGTTATTTCATTGATAGCATTTCTGGTAATTAAAGAAATATTAAGCGCGAATGGAGACAAGAGTATAGGAATGAAATCATTCATTAAAGGCTCTAATATTGCAATTGTACCTTTAATTTTGGTATTCGCAGCCATTGTGACATATAAAATAGTAACGTTAATTTAGGATGTATTAAACATGCTGAAAAATACACAAATAGCAGCTATTGTGATTATTATAGTGGCATTAATATTAGCAATAGTTATAGGCACTCAAAATCAATCTTCTAATTTAAGCACTCCAAATCATACTGTTGTAGAAGGAGCTACTAAACTAACATACTCTAATGACGGTGATACTTGGGTGCATCAGAACGTCATTTATGAAAACGTGCCTCTTAAAAACGGAAGTTTACAAACATTCTATTCTGATATGTATATTCAGCCTGGAAGTTCTGTAACAGTTGACCTAAGTCAGATTGCTGGTTATGGAAATCAACCATTACCTGCAGGAACTAATATCAATATTTTAGCATGGAAGGAGCTTGTAAATGAAACTATTAGTGATCCAACTGCAGATTTAGAAATGAGAATGCAAGGATGGTCTAAAACTCTTAAGCCTCAATCCTATGATAGATATTATGTTATTGAATATCCTGGATTAACAATATATAATCTTCCAGAATTCATTAAAAAAAATAAATTAAGCATTAGACAAGATATGAGTGAACTTTTACTAATGCTGGAAACTAATAAAAACATTGTTCATGAACAAATACAGTTTAAGGTAGATTCTAGAGGAAGAATTCAACTTATATTCATAAAAATTCCTGAATTATGTAAACTTTTCATATATGATCCATGGGTAGAACTACAACCAACCTATTAAAAAATTTTATTAATGCTCTTAAATTTTTTTGTGATAAATCAAGCAAGATAATTAGTTTTATATATTGTAAATTTAAAATTTTAATAGATTCATATTTGGAGTTTCTAAATGAAGAAATCGCAAAATAGAGAATTTATAATATGTGAAAAATGTAATGGTCGCTATACACTTAAAGATGGGGAATCATTAGCTGATTTTAAAAGCTGTAAATGCGGGGGCAAACTAAAATATATTGAACCTCAGCATAAAACTGAAAAAGTTAAAAAAAATAGGACTATATTGCCTCTAGTGATTATAGTTATCATTATCTCAGGATTTGCAGCTTATGAACTTACACAAAATAATTTAGAAGAAATTTTGTTTGACATGATTCCTTATAATTATACTTCTCATGTATGGATACCGCCTAATTCTGATAATGGTGGGTCTTTAGGTGGTTATTATAAAATATATGGACAAGGTCGTGACTTCAATTTCCAAATAAAACTTCCAGGTGCTGAAAAAGCAGAAAGTCCTCTTGATTATACTAGTGAAGGCCTTAATGGTACTGGAAGATTGGATAATATTGAAATTACATATAAAACAATTCAAGCACTTCTTTCAAGTGATTTTAAAAAGGCATTATTTGAAACTAAATTTTCAGGCAATTTTAATATGACTTGTGCTGCCTGGACTGGAATAGGCACTTTTTCAAGTGAAAATGGAACTCTTCCAGGTACATTTAATATAGACGGACCTATGACAGACTGGAAAGGTACATTCAATATAGTAAATGATAATAGAATCATTTTAACAATGGACTATATTCATTATCCTAATGGCCAAAGAAATAAAGCTCAAAAAAGCACTGATATAATATATATGTAAAAAGGACTTTTTAAGGAATTAGTCATCAATAATTACAGTCAATATTTCTACTTAAATCTTTAAAAATAATATTCTAATTAATTAATTTTTCAATTTTAAGCTTCTGCAACTTTA
>CAWIYT010000352.1:0-15949 GCA_963840085.1 uncultured Nitrososphaerales archaeon | reverse complement strand
AAAAAAATCAATGTGAATCAAATTGTGAATGTGTAGAAACACAAAGCAGTTCAGGAAACAATAATGTTGCCAATGAATGTTGTCAAATGACGAATAAAATAAGTAATAGCTCATGCTGTAGTGATGACCCTATTGCTGCAGCAAAATCACTTTTGGAAAGATCATTCTTTACTGCACTTACAGAAGTACATGTAGAGAAATTGAAAAAACAAATTGAAACAGAATGGGGACCTACAATTGACAAGGCAGTAGAATTTAACTATCAAGACGGTAGCAAAACAATGGCAAGCATCTCTTTCAAAGGCTGCTACAAACAAAGAATTCTATAGCGAATTGGAAAAATATTTAAAACTACTAAAGAATAAGTAGTAGTATAACCATAACTTTTTTTTTGTAAAATAGATTCAAATTGTTATTTTTATATATCTAAGACCATTTTATCATCCAATGTAATAAGTTAAAAATAGATTCAACTAATTCTTGTCCTTTCACAGTTAGTTTGTATTCTACTCTGGGAGGAATTTCATTATATGCCTCCCGTTTAAGTATGCCATCTTTTTCAAGTTCTTTCAGTCTTCTTGCTAGTGTCTTACTACTAATACCTTTCATTAATTCTCTAAATTGTTTATATCGTACATAAAGGAATTAGCATTTCAAATGTTCCTCTTTTTGTTATCAAATTCCGAAGTTTTGCGGTGTGTAACATTAATTTTTGAGAATCATATCCTTCGAAATTGCAATTATTATCGTAAACTGGTAATTTGTTTACCTTTTGTCTCTTTGTTTCCTTCATTACACTCTGTGTAATATAGTCATCTTGATAATTTAAATAGTTTCCTTTGTAAACATAACTATGCAAAAAGAAATAATCAAAAAAGAAATAAAAAAAAATTATAGCAAGATTGCTTTAGAAGAAAGTAATCCCAATTCTTGTTGTATACCACATGAATTTAAGAATAATTTTAATTCTAATACTCTTTTAAATCCAAAAGAAACCTTATCAAATGCAATAGGTTATAGAGATCAGGATTTACAATCTATTCCAAAAGAATCAAACCTTGGACTTGGATGTGGGGCACCTCTCAATTATGCTGATATAAAAGAAGGTGAAACAGTAGTTGACTTAGGTTCCGGAGCAGGTATAGACGTTTTCTTGGCATCAAAAAAAGTTACTGATATTGGCAAAGTTATTGGGATTGATATGACTGATGAAATGTTAGAAAAAGCAAGAAACGTTGCAATTAAAAATAACTATAAAAATTTAGAATTTCGAAAAGGAGACATAGAAGAGAAGATACCAGTTGAAGACAATTCTGTAGATATTGTAATAAGTAATTGTGTTATTAATTTAACCTCTAATAAGACAAATACCTTCAAAGAAGTTTACAGAATTGTAAAGAAAGAAGGAAAAGGACGAATGATTATTTCTGATATTATAACTAGCAAGGAAGTAAATGAAGAAAATACAATAAATGTAGATAATTGGTGCAATTGTATCGATGGAGCATTAACAAAAGAAAATTATTTACAAAGTATTAGAGATGCTGGATTCCAAAATATTCAAGTTTTAAATGAATTAACCTACTTGGATGAAAACCAATTTAGTGACGGAAGGAAAATTGTCAGTATGATAATTAGAGCAATAACAAATTAGGTCTGATATAATAATGAAATTTTTTGGAAAATTTAAAACAAGTAGTAGTAACAAAAAAGAGAAAACAGTTCTCTTTGTGTGCGTTGAAAATGCAGGAAGAAGCCAAATGGCAGAAGGATTTTTTAAAAAATATGCTCCCAATGGATTTAAAACCCTTAGTGCAGGAACAAAACCTGTCTACCAACTCAATCCAATAGTAGTTGAAGCAATGAAAGAAGTTGGAATAGATATCAGTAAACAAAAATCAAAAGAATTAACTGATGAAATGATTCGAGAATCTGATAATGTAGTAAATATGGGTTGTATGGACAAAAACTTTTGCCCCACAATATGGCTACCAAAGGTAATAGAATGGGGTTTGGAAGATCCAAAAGGACAGTCAATTGAAAAAGTGAGAGAGATAAGGAATGAGATAGAAAAAAGGGTAAAGGAACTTGTCTCAACTTTGGAAATTAAGCAATAGATTATCATCAAATCAAAAAATATTTTTTGCAGAACTTATAGGAACTTTTATAGTAATAGTATTTGCTACCGGATCTGTTGTATTGGATGCAAAATTGAATGGAGCATTAGGACTTCCTTTTATCGCAATTGCTCCCGCTATTGCTGTTGCTGTTGGAGTTTATCTTTTTGGAAAAACATCTATGGCACACTTTAATCCTGCAGTCACTGTAGGATTTCTAATTACAAATCACTTAGGAAGAAAAAAAGGTTACTCATGGTTTAACTTTTAGCAGAAATCATAGGTGGAATTTTAGCAAGTATTTTCATTTATTTCCTTATAGGACAAGAAGCAAATTTGGGTGCTAATGCTCCAAATTATACTAATTATCCTGTTTATGTTATTGTTGGAATAGAAATATTAGCATCTGCTTTACTTATGCTAGTAATACTAATAGTAGTTTATACAAAAGGATTAAATAAATTCGGGGGATTGACAATCGGTGCTATAGTTGGTTTAGATATCTTTTTGTTTGGATTAATTTCGGGTGCTTCTATGAATCCCGCCCGTTCTTTGGCACCTGCTGTTGTATCTGGCTATTATGCTAATATATGGCTTTATATTACTGCACCATTCATTGGAACTACCATTTTGGGATTACTGTTGAGAAATAAATTTTATAAAATTAATAATAAAGAGAGTTTATCAAGGAATTAATAGCAACACTAAAAGCAGCGGCTCCTCCTCCTATTATTATTAATTTATGTTCTTTTGAGATGGTTAATTAACTTTGATTATATTTGTAATATGACAGTATTTTAATACGAAAGTTTATTGAAAAATAATAACTATGCTTAAAGATAGGAAGAATTTATTAATTAATGTTCATATAATTTATTATTGTATAATGCCTTGATGTGTCCCACATGCGGATGTTCACTTGTTAGACTTGGAATTAGTAAAGACAATTCTATAGTATATGACTACTATGGAAAAGACTACCATTTCTGCTGTGATGGTTGTGCAAAAATATTTGCAATTTCTCCTAAAAAATATTTACGGGAAATCAAGAACATAGTAGTTTGTCCTACCTGTCTAGGAGAAAAATCAATAAAACATACCGTTAATTTACTTCATAATGGGAAAAATTATCATTTTTGTAAATGTCCTCATTGTATCAGTCAATTTAACAAAAATCCAGATTATTTTATAAAACGCGTTGCAGCACTATAACATTAAATTAATTGATTATACTAGAATTACATCGCTTTAGTCATTCAATTAATAATAATAATAATTTAATCTTTTATAACACGAAACTTAGTTATCTAGATGATAAAATTTAATACAATTTTAATAACTTTATTTTTCTTTTTCCTTGCTGGACTTTTTGAAATAGGAGGAGGCTATCTAGTTTGGCTATGGTTAAGGGAAGATATGAGTTGGATCCTTGGAGCCTTAGGCGGATTTGTTTTATTTTTGTATGCTGTTGTTCCTACTTTTCAACCATCACATTTTCATAGAATTTACGCTGCTTATGGAGGAATTTTCATAATAATGTCTGTCTTATGGGGATGGTTTTTTGAAGGAATTCCCCCTGATAGATATGATATTATAGGGACTATCATTGCTCTCATTGGTGTTATCATAATTTATTATACGCCTCGTAAGGGTGAGGAAAAGACGATATGGCAAGCGAAACAGTAAATCCTGTATTAGCGGGACCCTTATTCTTTGTAGCAGCCCTCATGGAGATAGGTGGAGGATACTTAGTGTGGCTATGGATAAGAGAAAAGAAAACAATTGCATTAGCCTTTCTTGGTGCGATTATTCTGTTTGTCTATGGTATAATACCTACACTTCAGCCAGCCCATTTTGGGAGAGTATATGCTGCATATGGCGGAATATTCATTATTTCTTCAATATTATGGGGAAGAATAGTAGATAATAAAAAGCCAGATAAATACGAAGTAATAGGATCAGTTGTTGCTGTAATCGGGGCTGTGATAATATTTTACGCTCCAAGATAAAGTAGAAACTATTTAACTTTCTTGGGTATCATTATTATTAAATTTTATATCCTCGAAAAATGTAAAATCATTACTTTGAAATGTGCTAATTGTTTTTGTGATATCGATGAGTGCAAGGTTAGTCCCTCTCCTTTTGAATGCCATGGTTGTATTCTTGATAAATGTTGTTGTTGGGATGGTTTCCACAAATAAAAATAATTCTATAATCGAATCTCTATCTCACTATTAATTTTTTATCATCCTCTATTATTCAATAATTTTATCAGTTATTATTAAACAAATGAAAAAGAGTATTTTATATATACAGTTTTTATTTTGTATGGATTATGTTTATTAGAATTGAACATGGTTGTGAATAACATCTTAATTTTTCTATGTTAACTATACCGATACCAATCAATATATTTACAATAAATTCTATATGTAACTCGGGATATTGTTTCATTGAATCAACAGAGAGGATAAACAAAGAATGCAGTTTAAGAAAAAGAGATTTTCATCAGAGTTTACAAGCCTCTCAATTTTAGAATATCTCTATCTAAATTCTCAAAATATACCAGTATCAAAATATAATATTATTAATAATACACCTCTAATAAAGAAACAGAGACCAGATAGAGTAAACCTCATAATTTCATTGTTAGAAAGTAATGGATATATAAAAAAATTAAACACATCTTCAACTTCAACATTTTACCAAATAACTGAAAAAGGAAAAGAGGCATATTCAAGTTGGATAACACATTATCTAGAATATGCAAGAAGTATTTCAGATTTGGAAGATAATGAGTAATATCAGTAAATTAGGTAAAATTAGTTGGAAATTGTTCGTGTGAATTTAAAGACGGTTTGCTAAGTAGAATGATTTGGTCTATTTTGACTTTTTTATTATTGTTAATTTGGTTTACAAATAGATGCGCTTCCTCTGATATTTCTTCTCCTATTAAAATTACTAATCCAATATTGTGCTGTGTATTAGATACATATGCGCCTAAAGATTTTTGAAGATTTTCGACGGTTTGTTTATCGACAGTTCCGTCAATTACTTTGATTAATATCATTCCAAATTCATCTAACACCTTCTTAAGGCTACTATTGGAAGGAAGTTTGTCAGCAATCATTGCAACATCTAATATATTATTTTTGTCAAGTGACACATCTAAGAATTCTTTTAAATCCGATTTTGTTGATTCTTTGTATTCCTTAAAAGGTTCAGTTATTTGTCCAATTGATAATACTACTGCCTTCAAGGCTTCTTCCTTACTTCTGTTTGCCATTATGATTTTCATAGATGTTGTTATAGTGTTTTTCTCAAACATATCATTCCACTTATCAAGCACTTTTCTTGATTTTATAACTAAACTAACCAATGGTGCTAATACTAATACAAGTATAATTGAGAGAAGGACATCAACATGATAGTCAACATCTTCTGCATAAAAATAGTCCAAAATACCACTAATATTAAGTATTGATAAGACAGTGATTGCGACAATTATAGCCATAACCACATATAGATTCTTTTCAACTGAATGAATTAATTTTGCAGATGTAATACCAAATTTAGTAGTAAGTATTAAGGACTGGTGAGAATTATTATAAACATCATTAAAATTCTCGAAATTTTTTTACCAGACATTTTATATGATTAATAATTCTAATCAGATATAAAACTGCAATCATAACAAAGTTATGATCAATCATAACTTTTTTAATGCTAAATTAATATAGTTTTAAAATCTATGTATAATTAATGATAATGAGATTTTTTACTTTATACATAATGACTGCAGCAATACTGCTATTTTCATTAGTTTATTACGACTCTCCTCGATTTAGAAAAAATAGGATCAAGTTCTTTAGCATTTGGTATTGAAACTGAACAGCATGAGACAGAAGAAGAACATGCAATGGAAGAGAATATGAATGTGGAAAATGGTTTTTCATCTGCTCATTCAAATTCGGAAGTAAAAGTATTTAACAATTCACAAGTTAGTGATCTTTCGATATCAGGTCTTACAAATATAGGCTCTCCAGTTTATGGAAATCTTTCTGCTCCAATTACTTTAGTAGAATTTGGTGACTTTCAATGTCATTTTTGTGGTAGATTCGCAAAACAAACCGAACCATTGCTTAACACAACATACTTTCAAACAGGTAAAGTAAACTTTGTGTTCAAGCATTTTGTGACTCATGGTTCTGATTCCTTTAATGCTGCCCTTGCTTCTCAATGTGCAAATGATCAAGGAAAATTTTGGAACTTTTATAATAAACTTTACTTGAATCAAGGAGAAGAAAATTCTGGTTGGGTTAGTGTTGAAAATTTGAAAAAATTTGCTACTGAAATACCTGGAATAGATAAACAAAAATTTAATTCCTGTCTTGACAATCAAAAATACAAATCTTTAGTTGAAAATGATACTAAATTTGCATTTGGATCAGGCTATCAGGGAACACCTACTTTAATAATTGAAAATAGTGACGGGACCAACCAAGAAGTATTAGTGGGAGCATATCCTTTCCCATCACTTCAAGTAATAATTGATAAGAAATTATCAGGAGGAAGTTAAGTTTTAAATGAGAGACAAAAAGGTAAAGCCATCATCTATAAGTAATAGTCAAAATTCCCTCATTCTTTCATTCAAGATGGTCTTTTCAAGATGGTTGTATATAGTAATAGCAGTAATAGTAGCATCTGTATTCTGGATCCTCTTTAATATATTTGACCAATTGTTATTCTTTTCACCAATAGTAATATTTTATCTTCCAGATGATGCAATTGTAAGTTTTGTTATTTCCAATATAACCGCAATTCTTTTAGGTATAATAATTAGCATGAACATATATGTTTTTAAAGACTCAAAATTAAGAGGAAACCTTGCTTCACTTTTTTCATGGTCGAGTATAAGCGTAATTTCCAGCGCTTGTGCTAGTTGTTCTTCAATTGGTCTACTTCTTGTTTCAACATTAGGTGGAATAGGTGTAACTGCATTAACTTTCTTATCAAACTATCAGACACCTTTGAGACTGTTTCTATAGCACTCTTAATATGGGCATACTATTCAATTAGTAACAAATTAACTAAAAGTTGTATAATTGATTATAATACCAAGAAAGTAAAATAGAGTGAATTTAATTGAAATATTATATAGTTAAATTTCCTAGATAAACTAAAACTATAAAAAATAACATAATAAAGGTAGAAAAGATGATAAGATAATTTTTACATACGGTGTATAATGATCTTTTTATTTCAGTTACTATTATTCTGATTCAATCATAGCAAACAACAAATTTCTTTCATATTCTTTCTTTGATCTTATAGAATAAGAATCTCCAAAACAACACATTCCACATTTTCTTTTTCTTGAATTACCTTCTTTCGATGGATCAAATTTGAAGGAACAGTCTTTACATTTTATTAATTTATTTATCATTAGTATAGTATAGTCATACTTATATATAATGGTATAATAATGTGATACTTTAATATACTAACGAATACATTTAGATATTAAGATGAAAGAGTATATTTTGTTGAATGAAAAGAAGATTGTTCGTAGTCTAGTAAATGTAAGGGCTGCTAAAGGAGGAGATAATCCACCAGTGATTATAACCATTCCCAAGAATATTGCTAATGCATTTAATTTAGAATTAGGAGAAACCTTAGATATTTTGACTGATGGTGAAAAAATAGTATTAAAAAGAACAGAAATAACGAAATTATAGTAGTAATTATTAGTAATTCTTTTCCATATTTCCAACATTTATCACTGATGATTTTGTTCTTGTTTTTTGTAATTTAGTTTTACAATCATTGATAATTATAGAATAAAAAACTGATACATTTTTAAAAAATAGTTTTTGCCTTATTTATTTCTAAGGATACTGGATTGGAATATTATCTAGGCTGTTCTGGGTGGAGTTATGATGGATGGAAAGGCTTCTTTTACTATCCTATAAATCTAGATAATAGATATTGGCTTTCATATTATTCACAAATATTTGATTTTGTGGAAGTAGATTCTACTTTCTATAAAATACCATCTAAATTCATGGCTAACAATTGGAATAAAAGAACTCCCGAACGTTTCAAATTTGCTGTAAAATTTCCGAAAATTATTACTCATGATAAGCGATTAAAAGATGTAGGAAAAGAGATAGAGAAATTTTATGATGTTATGGAACCACTATACGATAAAATCCTTATATTCTTGCTTCAGTTACCTCCATCTTTACAGATTGCAGAAGGTCTGGAATTGTTAAAGAATTTACAATATAATTTGGATCCATCCTTTAGATATGCCATAGAAGTCAGACATCATAGTTGGTTCAATGAACTTTTTTATAACTTTTTGAAAGAAAAAAAATATTGTCTAGTTTGGAGTCAACTAGATAATTTGGTTACTCCTCCAGTTTTAACATCTGATTCTATATATTTGAGGTTAATAGGGGATAGAAGTATTGACGAAAGAGATTTTGGCAATATAAAAAAAGACAGAGCAAAAGAAATGCATTTGTGGGTGAATATAATTAAAGATATCCAAAAGAATGAAAAAAATGTTAAAAATGCCATAATAGCAGCAAACAATCATTATGCAGGATTTGGGCCAATGACAGCAAAGTTATTTGCAGGAATGATGAATTTAAAAAATCATGTAAGACCATTTCCCATTGTAGATTACCAAATACTAACTAATGGAATTACTAAACAGAATAAGAAGAAAAATGTAAATGCTAAAAATCAATGGATAGGTAAAGCAATATTTCATGTTGATATGAATTCATTTTTTTCTTCATGTGAAGAAATTAGAAATCCATCATTAAAAGGAAAACCGCATGCCGTGATAATGACAAATCAGGATAATAATAACATTACAAAAGGTGTAGTAGCAACATGTTCTTATGAAGCCAAAAAACTTGGAGTGCAATCAGCAATGCCTCTATACAAAGCATTAGATTTATGTCCTAATTTAATATTAAATGCAGTAGACAAAAAATTCTACAATAAGATATCGGATAAAGTTATGGAAATAATAGGAGAATATGCTGACACCTTTGAGCAAGCAAGTATCGATGAAGCATATCTAGATTGTACAAACAAAATATCTTCTTTTTCTTATAATACTAATAGTCTATCAACAGTAGAAGAATACGCTCTAGAAATTAAAAAATCTATAAAAGAAAAATGTGGTGGATTATTAACATCTATAGGTGTAGCACCAACAAAATCTGTTGCTAAAATTGCATCAGACTATCAAAAACCAGATGGTCTGACAATTGTCCCTGTTGATGAATTGAAAGACTTTTTGAACACCTTAGAAGTTGAAAGAATTTCAGGAATTGGGATAAAGACACAAAAAATTCTGAAAGAAAAATTGAATATCAAAACTATAGGAGATCTAGCAAATACTGATGTTCAAATATTGATTGAAAGATTTGGAAAAAAGGTAGGAACATGGATGTGGAAAGTTGCAAATGGAGAAGACAATGAACCAGTTATTCCAAGAGGGAATCATATATCATTAAGCAATGAAACTACTTTGGAAAATTTTACCTTAGATAGAGAAATGATAAAGCAATCTCTGTATGAATTGATTGATGAACTAATTGAAAGAATAAGAAATAACAAATATCAATTTAGAACAGTAGGAATAAAATTAGTAAGAACTGATTTTAGCATTGAAACTCGAGAAAAATCTTATTCTAATTATCAAACTGAGAGGAAAAGTATTGAATCTATATTAGAGGAACTTTTGAAAAAGTTTATTTTGGAAGATAGTTTATCATCATCATCAACATCAACTACCAATTCAAAAAAAATAGTAGTAACAAAATATTGCCTATTCGGAAAGTTGGATTAAAAGTATCAAATTTGATGGCAATAGATAACAATAGTAAAAAAGATATTCAATTTAGACAAATGACATTGCTAGATTATGTTTAATGTTAAAATTAAGGTATATTATCATAAACGTAAATGCATGAATATTTCTCGAAAGTTTTTTATTTTGGACTATATATTATAATAAAAAAATCATTGATTGTAATCGATAATCGATAATATCTTTGATTTTATTTGTTGTTGATTGGTAAATGAGTATTCATTGTTAATTTCAATAATAATTATAATAAGAAAAACAATTTGATAGTTGATGATAACAATATTAATGCCTCTTTGAAATCTAAAATAGATGGATATAGAGAGAAATTTTGACCCTGTTAACTTAATGATAAGGTAATAGATATGTTCTACTTTCAGATTATGTTCTGTGCTCAATTTCAGAAGAATTTTTCAATTTATTTCATAAATTTTCCTTAACTTAAGAGCCTTTTCTTTATACAATTATACAATGCTAATTATATCTTAATCAGAGTAACATTATATACATTTACCACTAATATAAGTAACTATTTTTAGTAAATTATTTTTAATTAATCGAAAGAACTTTAAGTTATAGACTAATATAATAGATTAAACATATGATAAAGTTAAAACATATTACTGTAAATCAAGAAGTTTATCAAAAATTGAAAGATTTAGGCGGTGCAGGCGATAGTTTCAATGATGTTCTGGTCAGAATTTTAGCCAAAGCAGAACAAGCAGAACAAAAAAATGAGCTATTATAATTTAGAAGGGGTAGGAATTTTGCATTTTTGTAACCATGGTTACAATATCTAAAAATAGACCCCCCCCCAAAAAATTTCAAGATAATTAAAAGGTAGATAGATAAATCATGGTAACAGTTGAACAAAATAATAATAATAATTATGATTCCTATTCAGACGAAAGTCAAACAACAGACTATACTTCAATAGAGGGAATTAGAACAAAAACAGGAATTGATGACGATGGAACTTTTGGCAAATTCATATGTAAAGAATTAGTAGATAACGCTTTAGATTTTATTGAAGCTAATACGAAAGACTTTGTAAATGGATACAGTCCTTTTGTTAACATTGAAATTTCAGAAGAAGAAAATGAAATAATTCAAATCAAAATTAAAAATTCGTCTAATTCAAATAATAAACAATTTTTTACTAAAGAAAGATTATATAAAATATTTGATTTTCCAAAGATATTTCAGTTCTAAAAGACACCAATATATTATAAAACGTGGAGCTTTAGGAGATGGATTAAAAGAAGTCTTAGTTATCCCTTATGCTTTTGCTATTGAAAACAATAATGAAAGTTGGAATTATCCTTTAATCATTAATGTTTCTGATGAAAAAATATTCAGCATAAGGATTACTAATCTTTCTGAAATTAAAAGACTTGGAGAAATACCTAAGATCGATATAAAAGAAATTGGATTAATAAAAAAAGAAAATAATACTTTTAATCTTACTGAAATTACTGTCTACATCCCAAAAAAATTTTCTGATTATAATGGGATCAAACAACTTTTACTTAATTATGGTTTATTTAATACACATATTACTTTTAATATTTATTTTAATCTAAAATCACGTAGTTTCGGGGACAGATATAATGCTACACAAAGTATTGAAAATTGGAGTAATTATCAGAGTATTTATTATTATCTACTATCTGAATTTGAAAAATTAATTTATAGTCTTGAACATAAAACTAATTTAGATATCGCTAAATACGTTCAAAAGAATTTCAGAGAAGGTACTAATATTAAAATAGAAGAATTATTAGAAATATTAAATTCCAGTAACAATGATGATAAAAAACTAGAAAATGTTTATAAAAGATTAAGAGAAATTCCGCCTCCTAAAAATAAAAATGAACAAATAAAGTTTCCTTTTGATTCAAGAAAGAGAGAACAGGCAATACAAGATAGAGTCAAAAAAATGTTTGATATTGATGAAGAAAAAATAGAATATAAAAAAATACCTGGTTATTATCCACACGATGAAAATGGTATAGAATTTCCATTTATATTAGAAATTGTTGTTGCGGATTCACATTTAAACGACAAACGCTTGTATTTAAATTCAAATATTAATTATTCTAATACCTTAGTTTACAATCCATTTTCTAGTAAAACAGATGAAAATACATGGACTTGGAAAAATAAAAATACTAAGAATATAAAATCAGATTATTCAATCACTGATATACTTGCAGATTGTGGATTTTCTCACGATTCTAACAAACATAAACAAGGAAACGGTAATCTAGTTTGTATAAATTTAATATCTCCTAAAATTGGTTACAGAAATCAAAGTAAAACAAGTATTCATTTAAAGCCGTTTGCTTCTAGTGCTCAAGAAATATTTGATTTCTTTAAAACAATATCTCATAAAAATAAAAATGGATTAAAAAAAGGCGATATTATTGATACAGTAAGACATTTAATCGATGGCCGTATAAAGAAAGTTAAAGAAAATAAGAATGTAATAAATCTAGGTAGATGGACCCGAAATACTGTATTCTATTATTCAAGACCTATATTAATTGCAATGGGAGCCACAGCTCAAGAAGTAGGCAAAAAAAGAGGATATATTACTGGGCTAATCGAAGAAATATGCGAAGAATATGGATATAAAAGACATGAATTAGGTATAATTGCTGCAGAAAGAGCACAATTGTATTTTAAAGGTGAATCTCTTGGAGTTGGGTTTGCTCAGTTAGAAGAATTGGCAGAAAAAGGAACTGATTTATTGATTATAGAAAAAGAAGGTGTAGCTGATGTACTGGCTCCTTTTGCAGATGAAAAAGGTATTGCGATTTTAAATACTAGAGGATTTCTTACTGAATATGCTAGTGAGTTGTCAGAACTTGCTGAAGAAAAACACTGTAATATTGCAATTTTGACAGATTTTGATTCCTCAGGATTACTTATTTCTACTGTTTTACCAAATGCTCATAGAATAGGTATAGATTTTAGAACACTTGAAAAACTAAAATTGAATCAAGAGGATGTAGAGGAAGAAGGTAATACGAATGACAATCACTTTAAAGGTCTTATAAAAATGGATTATGAAATACCATTACCATATGATGAAACAGAATGGGATGATATGATAGATTATCTAGATAGTGATAAACATAAAAAACGTATAGAAATTGATAGTGTTCTTAAAGTAGTAGGTAACGAAAGATTTTGGAAGTTCGTATTAGATGAACTTAATTCTGTATTTAAAAAGAGAGATTATAATAGAGCTGTAGATATTCCTGATTATGTTCCACCTAAAGAAATAGATGAATTATTTACAAATATAAAAAAAATTGTTAGTGATTTTCAAGTAAATGAACGTGAAGATATAATTGATGAGTTAAAAGATATAAAAGGATTCATAAATGTAAAACCTAAAGAAGAAGAGATTAAAGATAGATTAAGAGCTAATGTGCAAGATAATACAGATATAAAAAATAAAATATTAGATGTAATTAAAAAATTCTCTTTTAATAATTAATATCTATTTAAAAAATATTCTTAGTTAATTAACTTTCATTTATATCACGCCAAGATTTATTCTGGTTGTGAAAATCGAAGTCCCTGATTAAATTTTCTAGTATAATATCATATGTTTCTACATCGTAGAATTGTTTTGCGTGGCCTACAAACATGCGATATGTATGTTCTGAGATTTTCATGATTCTGGTAGGCTTTTGAACTTTTGATTCTTTATTATTATCATTATCATCATCATTATTATTATTGGTAATCTCTTTCATAGTTATGAGTCGGCCGAGTCCTGTGTTGTCACCGTATCTCAATTTCGTTATTCACACCTTTTCTTCTTTTACAACAATAGTATTATTAGATTCACGTTCTAATTCTTGCTTCAAACTTTCCCATTTCTTAAGACATATTATAATACAGATCAATCATTGTAAATAATCTCACTATTAATTTTATTTTCGTTAATGGTATTATTATTATCTTCCAAATCCTCTGATCCTCTACTATTATTATTATAAACTATTTTTGGGAGTTCTGGTTGGTATTTGGATCTTGACGGTAATTGTGTTTTTATATGATTTTCCAATATTATGTTTGATTGTTTCACAGCACTGATACTTGCCGATTCAAGTTTCAAAATATTTATGGCTATTGATTCTGCTGTAGATACTAAATTAGGTAAATCACTTGTTTTAGTATGGGGATGCTCAATTCTATCAAATAAAACATGATATAAATTTGACATACGGTCTTTAAGTGTTTGGACTTCTAACCATATAGCACTATCTGTTCTTTCTTTCTGTATTTCTTCTAAATGGATGTGATATCTTTTTCTTGTATTTGTAATAGTTTCTCTCAGACAACAATACAGTACCGCATAATATCCTTGTCTTTTTCTCCTTTGATTAGTCTATATTGTATCTCATTCATTCGCCATTGTATACGTGACCGATTTGCTCTTTTAAGTTCTTTTGTATATTTGATGATATCGATGACAAAATCTGAACTATATTGTACTAAAATGACCTAAAAAGATTTTGATGTTATTTATAGAATCAAAATTTTTAGGTCTATACTGATTATTTTGTAGAAGTATTCAAATTACAATTAAAGAAAAAAATCGAATTTTATAATTATATGTATAAATAAATCATTGGATTTATTTTGAAAGATTTATTATAAAATAAAAAAATAAATGATGATAATAGTATTAAATCAATCTCTTAGAGTAAAAATCAATCTTTATTTAAATATATAATTAAGAACATTTTAGAAATTTGGATTGATATTGCATGTTTCATAAATTCAAAGTAAATTTTAATTTGTTTTAATAACTGTAATATAAATGATATATTGTACATTTTCATTATAATTACTTTTAACTGACAGGGTTGGCATAGTTGGCATGGGCAAATTCCATTGTATGAAAAAATTTCTTTCATTTTTGGAATTTTTTTAATAAATATTGTAAATTTTACAATCATAGTTAAAAAAATCATTTACTAGAGTTTTACCATGGCAACCATGCCAACAATGCCACCCATGCCATTTGCATACTGATACTGTTTGTTGTATAATCATTAGTCCATGAATTAAATAAAAGAATTGTAACACTACTTTATCAAAATCATAAGGTACCGATTTCATTAGCATCATCATAATAATCTTCATCAACAGTATGTTTATCTGTCTCATCATCTAGTTTTGTCATAATAAGAATATGTTGCCTTAAATCTGTATTAACCCATTTTACTAATTTTACACCTAGCCACACTGTCTTTCTTATTTTATTAATCGTTTTTCTTCCGTCTTCAAATTTATATATATTCTTTAATATCTTACCAAAATTCTCTTCGCTTTCAATAGGTAATCTGTGATATTTGCAGAAATTTTTGTATGCATTGTAAAATACTTCTTTAGTAGTATAGTCATCATTATATACAGAGTCCTTGGCTGGTCCATCCTTAATGAATGCACCTATAGGATCTGATACAAATTCATCTTTTTGACGCCTCTCCTGTATTGTCTTTTCGTTAAGATATATAATGTCATTTTTCTGAATTGTTCTTAATGCTTTCATTAACACATTGAAAACACCTGATTTCTCCTCTTCTGTTGTTAATTTCTCTAGCAATTTAGGATCGGCATTTTTTCCTTCTTCAAACTGATTGGGAAAAGTAATAATAACTTGTCGTCGAAATCGAGCATCAGAATTATCAGTAATAGAAGGAATTGTATTAGTACAAAAGAAAAGTTTTGGATGTAAGAGTGCACTGTAAGCATTATTCCTTTTTTCTCAACTGATATTGGCTGCTTGCCTGTTAATTTCTTCAAGATAGAAATATCTTTCAAAATACCCTGGGGCATTTCAGTATCAATATTAACATCTTTATTCTCTAAACCTGCTAATGCAAATTGATTCTCAAGTATTGATTTAAGAGAT
>CAWIYT010000351.1:0-18147 GCA_963840085.1 uncultured Nitrososphaerales archaeon | reverse complement strand
GGGCTATGATAATAATATGAGATTAACTTTAACTATAGTAATATTTACTTTCATAATTCTATACCAAACTTATTTTCATAATTGGATAATTGCGAAGAGAATTGGTTGTATATCATACTTGAATTCTATACATTACCTAATAATTTGAAGCTCATATTGGAAAGATATGGATTGGGAAGACACCAAATGGTAAATAGACAGCATTTTTTACATTACCAAGAAATAACCATTAAAAATAATTTAAAACTAAGTTTTTAATAATAAAAGCTAAATACAAGATAATACTATCTTTATCGTAGACTCTTATTTTTGTACCGCTATTGGTATTATCCGATAAAATAATATAATTGTCAAATTCATCTGTGTCAGATTATAATAATTCTCTAATCATCTTATTATTGTTATTTTCTAAATAATGCTGTAAATAGATTATTAAATTAATAAAAAAATGCATTCAGTATTAAATAATATATTAAAAAGGAACTCCATGTTTATTTTTTCGTTTTATAAAATATATATATATATATAAAAATATAAAAGGAATAAATTAATCCATTGCCATTAAATCTCCTTTTAAAGACAAACCATAAAACGAGCCATATATTAAAATATATTATATTACCTTCAATTTATCTTTCAGTAATTGCTCTATTATCTGCCAATCCATATTTATGGGTGACAGCCTCTATACATCATTTTTATATAGAATTTTTTGGTGCAGTATTTGCTGGAATACTTGCATTCTATTATATTTCTAGAGGTCATACCTTCAATGATAAATTTAGTCTATTTATTGGCATTGGTTTTCTAGTTAATGCTTTAATTGATTTGTTTCATGTTACAGTTTCTTTGCTCTATATGGATGATATTTTATTCTTGAAATATTTTATTCCACAGACTTGGTTTGCTGGAAGATTATTTCTTAGTGCAATGTTCGCTATAGCAATTTTTAAATATAATTCTTTTTTACCTATCCCTTTAACTATTAAAAAACAACAACAACAAATATCTTCAAACAAGAAGAATAACAAAAATAGTAGATTATCAAAACTACTTTTATTGTACCTAATAATAGTTACTTTATTTTCTTCAATAGTATCTATAAGTTCGCTATTTGTAGTTTTTCCATTTTCGGATATTGATAATATTCCTATACATCGACCTTACGAACTTTTCCCATTAGCATTATTTTTATTTTCCTTATGTTATTTCTATAAGAATAAAATTTATAGAAATAGGGATATTCTCTATGTTAGCATAGTTATTTCCATCGTATTTGATATTTTTGGACAAATAATAATGTCATATTCGGCACTTCACTTTGACACTGCATTTAATATTGCTCATGTATTGAAAGATTCAGGTTATTTTATCAATATCATTGGATTAGCATTATCAAGTATTCAATATAATGTTAGATTAAAAGAAAGCAATGAGATGCTTAGCCAACAATATGAAAAAGTAAAAGAATCTGAAAAGATGAAATCAGAATTTATTAATATAGCTGCACACGAATTAAGAACCCCTATTCAACCTATACTAGGATTAACAGATGTTATATACTCAAAGATTGAAGATAAGGAACAACAGGAAATATTAGATATTGTTATGAGAAATGCATACAGGCTAAAGAGACTTACTGATAATGTGTTGGATGTTACAAAAATAGAAAGTCAATCTTTAATACTTAAAAAAGAAAAATTAAATCTTAATATTTTGATATCTGAAGTTTTAAAGGAATATGTAAATAAAGAAGTAAAAAAACAACAAACGATAAAAATTGTATATGATTTCAAGCCCAAAGATGATGATATTATTGTAGAAGCAGATAAAGATAAATTATCTCAAGTAATTCGCAATCTTGTAGATAACGCTTTAAAATTTACTACTATGTATAACAATCAACAAACAATATTTGTTATTATAGATAAAAAGAAAGAAGAAGAAAAAGAAAAAGAACAAGTTATTGTAAGTGTTAAGGATACTGGAGTGGGTATTTCAAAAGAGGTATTACCCAAATTGTTTTCAAAGTTTACAACTAGTGATTCTAGTACTGGAACAGGATTAGGACTGTATATTTGTAAGAGTATTGTAGAAGCCCATAGAGGTGAAATTTGCGCTGAAAATAATTTGGATGATAAGGGAGCAACATTTAGATTTACATTGCCAATTGCAGTTTGAACCACCAACAGAAATCGTAATCTTTTATTTTTTTATCTTTTTATTTTAATAGATTTACAATTTATAAAAATAGATTGTATTGAAATTTCTAGAGGATTCCACCGAACCAGTGAATTGGTTACTATAAATAGTAACAAGTGAAATATTTCTTCATTATTATCAAAAGCCTCATTCAAATATTTTTTACGATAAGCCTTTATAGTTTTTAATATCTACATCATCAAATACTCTTCCTTTTCCATCCTTTATTGTTAATTCTCTTTTAATTTCTTTTATTGTTATTGCAAGTCAATAGATTATAGTAAATTATAAAATATATAGAATGAGTTAATCAATAATACATATACTAAAGTTATTATAACAAATATTTAATAGTAATTGTACAAAATCATACTATTGCTTTAGATAATAAAAAACGAATATTGGTAGTTGATGATGAATTAGATATTTGTCTAATGCTAAAAGTAGTTTTAGAAAATAATGGATTAATAGTAGATTATTATTATAATCCTGTTGTAGCAGTCGATGAATTCAAATCCAACTTTTATGATTTAATAATACTAGATATACAAATGCCAGATATCAATGGGTTTCAGCTATACAGAGAGATAAGAAAAAAGGATATCAAGGCAAAAATATGTTTTCTGACGGCAAGTGAATCCCTATTTGATATTGCATACAAGTTTACGCCAGTGTATACCTTTATCAGAAAACCTGTAGAAAATAAGGAATTAATTAGAATAATTAATGATGTATTAAATAACTGATAAATAGTAAGATTAGTTATGATTCTTTGGTAATATCAATATTAAACTAAAATTTTCTAGTTCCAGAATCTAAATCAAAGACAGCAACAAATTGCTTAGATTAGTTCACATTTAGATGTTCATTAATTATCTTATGAATAAATTTTTATTTTCTATTTCTATTTCTAATAAAAAACTAAACTATTTTAAATAAGTTTTTAAATAATAAAAGCTAAATATAATGTAGTAGAACCCTACTACATGGACGATTCAACTCCCGACGGGCCCGTATTTTTCTCGGGTTCACTATCTCAAATTTTAATTTAATAATTACATTAATGAATAATAATTTTTTATAGTACATGGTAATTCATGTATCATAGTCTATCTATGTAGATTGGGGACTATCTCAGCGACTAGGTGATTAAAATTCACGTTAAAATAACGAGGATATTAACTTCTATTGCTAGTAAAAAAAGGCTATAGCTACTAATTCCAGGTTAAAATAAAAACATCAAAGATAATAAAATCTTGAGATTATTCTTAAAGGCAAAAATAAAATAAATTTTTATCCATCTTTTGTTTTTATTATTATTGCTACTAACTCCAGTTTCAAAGAAACCATCTAGGGTGATATATGGTAGCTATATCACCAGCAAACTTTTATCTTACTTTAATACATAATATAATATTGCAATTAAAAGATTTATGGCAAAGGTTCAGAAAGAAAAAGGAAAAAGTTATTAATCCTAAACCTGAGGATAAGCGACTTGAAAATACATAGTAAAAAATTTTTACTTTAACCCTTATAATAGATGAAAGCTATTAAAAAGAACACTATGTGTGAAATAAACGAAATACCTGAAAAAGAAGTAATTCCAAATAAAAAACGGCTCTGTTAAGTTAAGATAATATTCACCTCCTCTAACTCAAAATCATTATTATTATTTGTTATTATATCATTATACATGGATACAAAGAATTGTATCCAATTATGTACATGAAATAGATTACATTTCTCTTTTTGCATACACGGATAATAGTCATCAAAACTTTCTATTCTATCTTTCAAATACTGGTTGACTCTTTCTATCAAACTTTTCTCTATTGAAGAATGTAAATAATGTTTTAATCCAATTACATTACATGCTTCATTATACCATGTACCTCCATCTGTGTATACAATATGTTTTCCATATTTTGATACCAGAGACCTAATGAATTTTTCAGCAATAAGCATATATTTCTCTCTTCTGAAATGTAAATTCCAAGCACAGAACTATGAATTGGTTCAATACATATCCATAGCCAGAAATGCTGGTTACCGATTTGAATAACTGTTTCGTCTATGATAAAGGCAGAAACTATTTTCCTTTTGTAGATTTGGCATGAACCAAATCTTTGAATCCAGTTCCAAACAGAAACATAACTTCTCTTCTCGTCTCTAAATATCACTAATGCCTTGGAAGTATTACGTAAACCCAAACCAAGAAAGTAAAGATAAAGAGAATACATTATGATAAAAGTGGATGTTCTGTTTCTTTCAAATCTAACTTTCATATCATAAAGAGAACGTGCCTAGCTATACGCTTTTACTGCTTAACTTAACAGAGCCCTCTAGATTATCTTTGAATTATTAACAAATAATTAGATTATAAAATAGAGGCAAAAATGCCTCGCAACCCGACGAGATAATTGCATAACTGATACGATTCTATCAAGACTTGTAGAATATAATAAACTTTAGATATGATAAAAAATAGTCTTTTTACTATTATTTTAAATTAAATGCTGTTTACTACGATTGAATCATAATAACACAATAGCAAGGCGACAACAAAAAAATATTATTAGATAGAAAAAGAATATTAAAAAAAATATTAATTTATTTAGCCGTTCTATGCACACATTGCAATGCACATTTCTGCAGTGGGAGAACAAGGAGATTTACAAGGCGTCTCTACTTGTTGGCTGCTGCTACTAGATAACTTATGAAGATCTTCATTGTCAACAACAGCAGAAGATTTTTCAAGACTATTATCTAGTTCAAAAGATATAGTGAAAACTGCATACACTATAGTAGTTATCATAAAGTATGGAATTGTAATAACTGATGATTTTTTCATAATATTTCTCATTATATTAATATATCATAATCTTTTATAAAAGAATTTTACTATATGATTAGACAAATATTTCTATAAGATGTTTATGTAAGATAAAAAAAATATATTCTATTTTTTATATATATTATAAATCTATTACTATAGTAAGGATATTACTACTACTGAATAGGGCCTTTTAAAGGCATAGATTTGATAGTTTCAAAAGTGATAAATACTTCAATAATGATGTACACACTCAACTCATAGGGGAAATAACATCTTGTCATAGTCTAGATATGCTAATCCTATAAACCAAATCATGTAGTTGGTTCAGGCTATGACAATTAAATTGTCTCTAATTATTAAATAAGTTGTAATATAGCAAACTTTATGAATTCTAATAATATTGAATGGAATGAAACTATAAAAAAAGAAGCAAGAGGAATTAATGATGAGGATTTAGGTGAAGTACAACAAGTTCAAGGCAATTATGTAACTAGTACAAAAAGGAATAATCAACAAAGAAAAATTCTATATTCCAAAAGATCAAGCCGAAAGTTATGATGGTGATGTATTAAGATTTAGATTTTCTAAACAAGAATTAAGCCAATATCAGCATGAACCACCAACTATATGGGATTCTGATAATATGCAAGAAACAACAACAACTCCGGAAATGAAAGAAACTAATGAAGAAGAACATATACCATTAACAGAAGAAAGGTTGGATGTATCTAAAAAGTCTCAACAAGATCAAGCAACAATTACTAAAAAACCAGTTAAAGAAACTAAAACAGTAGAAGTTCCATTAACAAGAGAAGAAATAAGTATTGAAAGAAGGCGACCAAGCAGTGGTAAGTTAAGTATCATATCTTAGGCCGACAACCAAAACATCTTAGATACCGTCTTACATTACATAATAGATTATTTTCTGTTTCGTAGTTGTAATTGGCACATACATCTTTCTTGAGATTCCTGTTTACTTTTGTTTCTACTGGATTCAGGAATGGTGCACGTGTTGGTAGAAATAGTACAGTTAGCCAGTATGACTGTCTTTCTATAAACTGTTTTGTCTTTTTGCTTACATGAAATGATGCATTGTCTATTACAAGTATGAACCTCTTGATACTTCTCTTTAGTACATATCTCTTGATGCTGTTTGATGGTTTATGAAATGGATTGCTGTTTCTTGTCTTGCTTGTATTGAATTTGATTCCATTTAGGGGATAAAGAAGTGTTATGAATACATTGACTTTATCGTTAGATCCTTTATGGAGTATCTTTTGCTGTTCCCCTCTTCTCATCATGTATGTCCTGGTTATGTATCGTTGAAGATGTAACCACGTTTCATCTTCAAATCCCAGTAGAATTTTTTTTTAAAGAGCAGAGGATCTTTTTTTGTATCTGTCTATCCTGTTGTTCTTCTTTCCTCATAATCTATGCCTTTTTCCAGTTCAAGTTTTCGCTGTTTGATATATACCCATATCATGAATTATCCTCCATCATGTTTGCATTGGACTGACATTCATTTCCAGTAATGATGAAGATGTAGCTGAAAGTCTGATACTCCAGCAGGTATTCTTTGAGATAGCCAAATGTCCTGGGTGATTTGTTCAATACTATGTCTTTTACCCATCTCTTTGTTTTTGTGAGTAGATATTACTGGCTTTCTACCTGCATTCATTCTCTTTTATTTCTTATACCATCCAAACCGTGTTTTCTGTAATTGTTAATCCAGTCATACACCTACGGTAATTTACACCAAGGTTTTTGGCTATTGTTCTGTAAGATATCCTTCTTCATCTTTTGCTTTATAGCAGATGCTCTTCTCTGTATTCCTCTTTGTCACGATCTCTTTCATGAATCTATTCAGTTCCTTTTTCTGAGTATCAGATAATTTCAGAATATAGGATTTGGGCACATGTATCAATCTAAACATTCAGAGCTAGAGTTCTTTCTATCAGAGTATGTTAAAAATACTAATGCATGTTGATGATATATGAATAGTTAACTTAGTGGTGAAAGAGAAACACAAAGTCCTGTACAATCACCAGAGGAGATAAAAATACCATTAAAAAGAGAAGAAGCACAAGTTACAAAAAAGCCCTATGTTAAAGAAGAAGCAGTAGTAAAAAAGAAAGCAATTAAAGGTAAAAAAAAAGATAACTGATGAGATCACATCTGAAGAATTAGATACCTCAAATGTAGATAAAGAATAAGACAAATAATATAATAAAAATTTTTTTTATTTTGTAATTTTATATTACTAATAACATTAAACTACTACTATAAATAGTAAGCAATTATTATAAGATTTATTGTCTATGATATAACATGGACATGGATGATATATTTGGAATGTTTTCACAAAGTGGATTATCTTCTAATATTGCTAGAATGGCACTACCTTTGGTATCAAAGTTCTTGTTAGGTAATGCTGAACCACAAAGAGCATCAGGATTGATGTCATTATTACCTTCTAGTATAACAAATATGTTTTCAAATGATGAAAGACAAAGATTTACAACTAGTCAGGAAAATGTATCAGAAGATGAGGTTATTGATAAAATATCTCGTGAATGTTGTAATGGTGATGAAGAAAAAGGAAGAATTGCTTATCAAGAAGCATTAAAGGTATTAAGAGAGAAAACAGTAAGACAAAGACAATAACAACAAGGACAAGAAGAAGGAGAATGAGGATTTCTCGATAACATATTTGATAGTCTTAAAGGTGGACGTGGTGGAGGTTTATTTTAACCGTTAATCGGTAATTATTTTTTATTATAATTGTGTTTATTCTTATTGTTATTATAGATTTTTTCTATCAAATTTTATGACAGTTGTTTTGTAATTAAATTATGTCTTCTAAATATTGTTATAATGAGTTTCTCGAGACCGCTATGTCTTCTTCTATTTATACTTCTTTTACCAATAAATTGTATCCAATTATTAAATAGTTTAGGATAAAATATATTATTACCAACCAAAGAATTCCAAACAACTCTTATGTCAAACCTATACCACCTAGCATATGTTAGCTGACACATCCTAACAGATAGTTTTTCATATTCAGATTGAATCTTTTTGTTCTAAAATATTGAGATATTTTATTTCTGAAATCTGTAAATGATGAATAATATTGTAGAACAAGCAAATCGTTTTTGGCTATATGCCATATTTCTTCCAGTACCATAAATTCTGGAGATGCTGTTGGAAGATATATTGGAATCAGATCCTGTTTGTGTTTATCAAAATATCTCAGTACCTTCTGTGATTTATAGTGCTGTTTTGCTTTATCCAGGAACAGGTAACATTTTGGAAATTTCCTATGTATCTGTTTTAGATAATCTAAAAATGTGTTTTCATCAAACCAGTCATACTGTCTGAATAACTGTTTTCCTTCAAGGCTTGTGGCACCAAATAGAACTGACTCCTGATGTGACCCTGTAATCCTTACAACTGGTCTTTCATCCTTGCTTATCCATACTTTTCTTACAAGAGAATCATAGAAGAAGAATGATTCATCAGTAGATACTAATGTGAATTCGTCTTTTGAAGATTGTCCAATGTATCTTTCTTGCTCTTTTTTAAAATGTTCCTTCTCTTCTCTTGTTGCTGTGTTTACATGTACCTGTTTTGGTACCTTCTGTTTGAATCCCCACTTGTGTAAAAGGCGACATATGTGAGTATAATGATATCTGATTCCACCACTCTTTCTTACTATTAGATCTTCTACCTGTTTCGTAGTCCATCCCTGTTTGCTAGATGCTAATTCATTTTTTATCTCATATACAGTCTCTTCTGGTATATCTGGTGGTCTGCCATTCTTTGTCCTGTTTTTTAATCCTTCTATGCCTTCTTCTCTGTATCTTTTTAACCAGTCAGAAGCCCATGTTCTGCTTCTATGAAGATCTCTTGCTACCTGTGCAGGAATATGTTTATCGTATACTACGTTTAACACCAGTAGCATTCTTTCCTTTAGATTAGAATCATGTTCAGATCTGTATATTTTTTCAAATCTTGTCTTTGATATTATACTAGTCAATAAGATATATCATGCTAATAATACTAGCTAATAGCTATCCTGATCTAAAAGGTAATGCAATATGGTAAAATATTGTCAGCATACTTATGATAGTTGGTATAAATTAAAATTGTATATGCGATAATATTCATTACTCAAAGATGGATACAATTTATAAATATGAAATTTTATTGATCCAGTATATGGAATAAATTAAGAAATTTATTTTTACGAGAGTTTTTGATAAATAAAAAGGCCCTGTTAACATAAGGATTAAAGTAGTCATACATTCTACTTTTCTATTATGTTCTATGCTCAATTTTAGAAGATTTTTTCACTTTACTTGCTTATTTTTGCTTAACTTAACAGAGCCGCCAGAATATAGAATAATTATTATGGATTTAATTCAAGAGGAAGAAAAACTTTATCTAAATTATCTAAAAACAAAATTAACAATATTTCTTATTTTTAATGATATCTGTAGCTTTCAATATTAGTATCTTCTTGGTTTCTCAATCTCTCAATTCGTTCTTGTATACGTTTTATTTCCTTGTCTGGATTTCTCCACCAAGTTCTGCTCCAAATTCGTTCTATTATCCAACCTCTTTTTTCTAAAAATTCTTGTCGCATTACATCTCTTTCTCTTACACTCTTTGCTGAATGAAATGATGCACCATCACACTCAATCCCAAGTATATACTTGTTGGGATTATCTGGATTGACTATTGCAAGATCAATCTTGTATCCTGAATAACCAACTTGAGAATCAACTTTATAATTAAGATCTCTTAGTCTATTGTAAACAAGCTCTTCAAATAAACTATCAAATAACAATATGTTATTTTCTGCTGATTTTATATTTACTCTTGAACTATCAGTATTTATGCGAGATAATACAGCTTGTGCATTCTGGTTATTTCTTTCGCTAATATATTTTGCATAAAATAGATATTCTTTTAATAATTTTGGTCCTTCGTATACCGAATCTTCTATCTTCAATTCATTTGGATTAAAGGAACATACAATGATTATTTCTTCTCTAGCTCTTGTAATAGCAAATTTAGTCTATTTTCTTCCCCTTCTTGATTGAGAGATCCAAATCTGGCATATAAACGACCATCAATATTCTTAGCATAACCAACAGAAAATATTATTGTGTTACGTTCGTTTCCCTGAACATTCTCAATATTTGTTACAAAAGGTAAATCATCCAAGTTATTATTTTCTGAATTGTCTGCATCCGAATAAAGTTGATCAAATTCTGTATCTAATCGTCGTCTATTATCTATTTCATCTAATATTACTTCTTTTTGATTATCGTTAAAAGTGATTATTCCTATAGATTGCTTTTTATTATTTTGTCTATTTCTAACCATTATATTTTTTAATTCATCAACAACAAGAGTTGCCTCAGGGAAATTCTTTCTATTCAACCAAACTCCATTATTACAATTTATCCATCGTATTGGAGGATGACTAACTGATAGTAGAATATTAGGAGCTACTTGCAAATTACCATCATAAAATGCTTTATTAGAAAAATCTATTAATTCTTGATATTGTGATTGATAATGCCAGGTAAGATATCTATATCCATAAATTCTTTTAGCCAAGACTAAAAGACTTTCTGAAGAGTACTGAATCATTAATAATATCCTCATCTTCTTCTCCTTCATTACTATATTCATCTTCATCTTCATCATCTTGTATCTTGAACAAGTCAAATGGTCTGAGCTGTTTTTCATCACCCATTATTATTATATTACCTCCTCGGTATAATACTGGAAATGATTTTTCAACTGCTAATTGACTAGCTTCATCAAATATTATTAGATCAAATAAGTTGCTTTGAAGAGGAAAAATAGTAGAAACTGTTTCTGGTGAGACTAACCAACATGGAGCTACTTTGAATATTATTGATTGATATTTTTCTATTAGTTTTCTTATAGGTGGTATTCTTCTTTTTCTATTGAGATCATCTGATAATTTGTTCCATAATATTGGATTTTTATTTTCTAAATTTCTTTTGTTACGAGTGAAAGTTTTTGGTCTAGTAATATTACTATTTAATTGATAAATCAATTTTCTTACTGTGATTTCTCTTTGATCTTTGAGCAATTGTGCGAGCCTATTTCTATTTTTTATATATTCCTCAAAAGGCTGTGATTTTAATATTGGATTTTCTTTTTCTATATGATTTATCCAAGCATAGAAGAATTCTTGTTTAATTATTTCTTCCCAATTATTTTCATTTGATAATCTAGAAATAAAAAGATCTAATATTTGTCTATTTACCAACTCCAATTCAATCTTTCTTTTATCATATGATTGTAGGGAATCAAAATCATTATCAATACAGTCCTTAATTTTCTCTAATCTATCTAATGCTGTTTTATATCTCTTTAAATTAAATAATTTAATTAACTCATTTAATTCATTTTCGTTAAGAAATGATGATAGGTTATCTTCTATATCATTCCATAACTGCAAACCAGTAGTTGATAATTCTATTAAATCTTGTAGATATCTAGAATCTTCTAATAGATTATCATGCAGAGATAATATTTTTTTAACTTTTCCTCTTGCTACCTTCCAATTTCCTTTTAATTTCTTAAAAAGACCTTTTTCATTTACTAAAATGTTTAATGATTCAATAAGTATTTTTTGCTCTTCTTTATCTTTAGTAAAAATTATGTTAACGTTATAATCTTCTTTTACATTGAGACTATTGTTATTGTTATTATAGCTAGAATTTAATAATGATATTACCGTATCAAGTTTTTCTTCAATCTTGTGTTTATCTTGATAGTCAAATAATGAAAAACTCTTTCTGTTTAACAATGGATAATTATTAATATCATATTTTTTAGAGTCGCTTTCAAATGTTTTGATCAAATAAGTAAGTTGAGATAATTGTGGATAATCAATCTTATCTAAAAATATTGAAAGATCAAGTTTTGGTATATAACCAATTTTTGCATTTGTATAAAGAGTATGAGCAGAAATTCCTCCAAAATATTGTTTATGCAGCGATGTTACTATCTTTTTTTGAATTTCAGTAATTGTATCAATTTCATTGGATATTTGTTGAAATTTATTGGAAATTGCATATGTATCAGAAGAATTAAAATCAGAATCTAAAATCTTGGATAAATTGCGGTAGAGAGATGAACGGTCTTTATTATAGTCATGTGACTAATGCCACATATTTTCCTAGATGAACTTTATCTAAACGCTGAAAAACTACATCAAGTGCAGCTCTTTTTTGGCATACTACTAATACTTTTTTTGATTTGCCAAAGCATTTGAAATAAGATTAACAATTGCTTGTGATTTTCCTGTGCCTGGAGGCCCTCGAACGACTGTACATTCTGATGATTGAGAGGCAATTATAACACTATCTTGACTTGCATCACTTTCTATAACTAAATTCAAATCTTTTGAAGGTATACTATCAAGGTCAATTTCAGAAAAATGCTCTTCTCCTATTCCTTCGTCCCAAACACTATTATCTAATGAAGGAGATTCAAGAAGATCATCTATAATACCTAAATTACTTTCACCAAAATCTTTTACTTTTTTTAATAGCTGCTCATAATCTGTATATATCGATGTCTCACCTTGTGGAAAATTTCCTATAATTTTGAAATTTACAAGATGGAGATTTTGTTTTTCCATTATTGAAAGTTCTTCATAGGAAAGGGTCTCTAAAATTTGAAACTTATTAGTAGTATATTTTTCTTCTAAATTGATAGGGAAATTGTATCTTGTCAATAAATTGTTAAGTTCCTTGAAAAATGTATTATCTATAGTAGTAGTATCGGATTCATTATTTATTGAATCTTCTCCTTTTATAGTCATAGATTTTACTATTTCTACATTTTTCTTTTCTTCTATTGATTCCATTAGAGTATCAAATTCATCTACAAAAGAGTGATGAAGAGTTATTCCAGCTATCTTTCTTATTCCTTCAAATAATGCTCTGTTCAAAATTGGTTTTCTTTCTTTAGAAAATACAATATACCAACCTGGTGGTCTTCCTGTTTTCCTGTTTTCAATATTAATTGGAAAAAGAATTACAGGTCCTCTAATATATCTACGAATATTGTTTTCTTTTTCTAATATGTGTCCAACAAGGAATGGAAAACCGAAATAGGTTTCATTTCTACCAGTGTCTCTTTCGATATGAATAATATTTCTATAGAGTGATTTTAGCTTTATACAATCTTTATTTGCAAAATCAGAATTATCTGAATCTGAGTATTATGCATAGAGGTCGTTTATGCAGAATTGCATTTTCTGTTAGTTTGTCTCCAAGAGGATGATTTCTGTTGATTATTTTGCCAAGATCAAAACACCATTTATCGTATATCTTTCGTAAAAGAAGAGAACGATTTCGCCTATCAATTTGAAGAAGTTTATCTCGATAAATTTCTAATCTTTTATAAAGAATTTCGCTTTGTTTAGCTACTGGATCTATTGGTTGTTGTTGTTTTTTTACATTACCTTCTGTTTCATTTTGGTTAATAGGATTTTGTAAATTAAATTTTAGAGGTATACCTATCGGAGACTTTGATGAATGAGTTAACTTTTCTCCTAACTTAGAAGCAGTAGAAGTCAATGTATCCTTGAAAGAAGAAACTTTTGAATAAGATTTGATTGGAGATGTGATTGTAGGTGATGAGAGTTTACTACTCTGATTAGTATGTATGTCTTTCTTAACTCTTACACCACAGTTTGAACAAAATTTAGCTGTATCATCAACTTTATATCCACATTCAGAACAAAATTTCACAGAATTAAGCCATAAATTATATTATTTGCATAAATTTAAAGTTTTTATAGATGAATTATATGGATTTAACATTAAATTAAGCTAATAGATGAAAAAAAGAAAATTAATTAATTAATATAATGTTGTTAAATGAACAAAAGATTTAAACTTTTTTTACCTTATTTCCACATTTTAGTATACTTGTTTCAAATTTATTTTAGTCAAATTCGAATCACAACTATATAGACTTTACTTCACTACACAAACATTTTAATAATATTTTAAAGTAAATCATATTTGTCAAAACGCTTCCAACACAATGTACGACGTTTTAACGTTTTTCCAAAGTTTCAAACCTATTTTAGTCAAATTCAAACCTAATGACGTGGAAACAAAAAAACGTCTCTACGTCGAACCGAGGTTTCAAACCTATTTTAGTCAAATTCAAACTTCATAGACGACTAGCATCAGACTTTCTCTTGTTTTTGTTTCAAACCTATTTTAGTCAAATTCAAACAAAAAAATATTATAGTTCACTCTGGAAAAAGTTTCCACCGTTTCAAACCTATTTTAGTCAAATTCAAACGTCTATTTTAGCTCGTAGTAATAGTCCAGGTAAGCTCGTTTCAAACCTATTTTAGTCAAATTCAAACAACGAGAATGCAAAGTGTTTGATGGGAAAGGTCGAAAGTTTCAAACCTATTTTAGTCAAATTCAAACTGGAAGGATGTGATCATTTCGAGACAGCTTCTATGGGTTTCAAACCTATTTTAGTCAAATTCAAACGTCAGCTCTTCATATCTAGAAAAAAAGCCAGACCAAGTTTCAAACCTATTTTAGTCAAATTCAAACGCTGCAGCTATAGTGGTGATTGGTGGTTATTATTTTTGTTTCAAACCTATTTTAGTCAAATTCAAACCTGCAGAAGTGAAGGCATTTAACTATGGAAGAACAACAACAGGGTTTCAAACCTATTTTAGTCAAATTCAAACCATCCGAAAAATTCAATAATGGTTTTAGTCCTGTTATTGGGTTTCAAACCTATTTTAGTCAAATTCAAACTTCGATATAATATATATGTCATATCTATTTGTTGACTGGTTTCAAACCTATTTTAGTCAAATTCAAACCTGTACTGGACAAACCACTTACTTCCACTTTGAATTGGTTTCAAACCTATTTTAGTCAAATTCAAACGTGATACTCATACACCTCCCCCTATCTCTCTTCCTTAAAGTTTCAAACCTATTTTAGTCAAATTCAAACTCTCCAATTGTTGTAGACCATGATACCGCACCGCTCCTTGGTTTCAAACCTATTTTAGTCAAATTCAAACATCTGTTATTACTTCGATAAGTTCTCCTATTTCTCCAGGTTTCAAACCTATTTTAGTCAAATTCAAACAACATTTTTTCTTTCTGTGATCTAGTATAAAGAAAAGTTTCAAACCTATTTTAGTCAAATTCAAACGTTACACTCTCTTTCACTCCATTTGTGAGACATGATAGTTTCAAACCTATTTTAGTCAAATTCAAACTTCATAGCAAAAAAAAGGTGAAAAAAAATGACTACCAAGTTTCAAACCTATTTTAGTCAAATTCAAACCCTCTCTCGAGAAACGTACGTATTCACCCTCGTACACCAGTTTCAAACCTATTTTAGTCAAATTCAAACCGTGGTTATTACCATTGTTACAAACAAAGAAACTACTACAAGTTTCAAACCTATTTTAGTCAAATTCAAACATATTTTTTTTAAAAACCTAAATGTTCATAATATTGGTTTCAAACCTATTTTAGTCAAATTCAAACGCTATGAAAAGCACGGAGGTGAATAAGAAAGATGAAGTTTCAAACCTATTTTAGTCAAATTCAAACACCTGCAGATTTCTTCTTTTTCAATATTTGATATGTACTGCAGTATCTGATAAATATCTCTTTAAATCTGTTTTCTCTTTCTTGAATCCAAAGAATACTTTATTGTAGTTATTCTTAATAGATGATAAATGACAAATCTAATTATACTGAGATACATGTGAAAAGAACAACTCATCAAAAAATCTGAGGAATTCTTTATTGTGAATAATATCATCACCGAATATACCAAAGCTTATTACTTTGCCTTTCCCATATTCCAATTCATAAGCAGCTACACGAATATTATAAATAGATTGAACTTGATAATCTAATAAGATATTTACATTTGGATTGGTTATATTTTGTTCTTCACGTTGAACGTATGAAAATGGATTATTCTTAAAGTCAATATAACATCCTTGACCGCAATCGAAGAAATTACTACCAACCCATTCTGAAGTTTCTGTTTTCCATCTTTCCGAAACTGATGGCCAAGCCTTCTCTCCATCAAACGCCCAACTATGTCCCTGAACTAGAGTAATCTCCTCCTCAATTGGATTGTATGCAACTTCTGTATAGAATACATTTGAATCCAATAAAATAAGAATACCTCCATTTTCTACAAATTTTTTGAAATTATAATATTCTTCTTCAGTTACATATTCTTGATGCCCTAGAATAATAAAGTCATACAGATTCTGATTATTATTATACAAAAACTAATCCATTATGGACATCCGTGTCTGTTAAAAATGATATTTCAATATTTGGTGATAAAGATGAAATTCGATTTGCAAGAACTTCTAAACCATTAGATTTTTGATTAAGAAAAGCTTTCGTCATGTTTGGAACATTTGCTGTTAATAAATCAAGATCTGTAGTTACAAATTCATTTGCACTGATTCCTGCATATTTTTTATAAAAAGTGTAAAATGAATCATCTTTGTAGTTGTCATAAGCAGCCATTGTGAATGTAGGCATTACAAAAGCTATTTTATTATCAGATTTCAATTGAAAAGGAATAGTATTTGCTGTTTCATCTTCTTTATCTTCAAATAATTGATTTGTTATTTCCCTATTTTTAATAATTTCTTTTAAATAATAATTCTGAATGGTCATCTTAGTTAAATCTTTTTGATCGTATTGCTTTGTATAGAGGTCCTCATAACTATCTGTGTTATCTTCTCCTTGGGAATATATCTCAATTGAGGGTCGAATTACTGAAAAAATCACTATTATTGATATTAAAAATAGCGGAACTATAAATTGCACTATAAACTTATTCTAATTTAATTTAAATAGTAAATGTAAGACTATATCTATACTTTTGTTTACTTCATTCTTCTGTTACTAAATTTCTTATTTTTTTTAATAACAATATTTAGTATCTACTAAAATACTCTAATTGGAAGACCGATATATCCCTTTATTCTTCTGCCATGTCTCATAGTCTGATAGTATTTTTGAATGATCAAACAAATTTTATATCTTTTATATTATTGATTTCAATTAAAGATAAGGATACATCAAATCTTAATAATTTTAACATTTAAATGAGAATTTTCATTATAACTGGGTTTGGTAACATAATATTCAGTTTTTGGCTACTTAAAACTAATTTTTAGAATGATATTTAGTTCTATATTGCACAGGAGTATTCTTCTTTTTGTTGGGATTGGATAAAAGTGAATGAACTTTACTTCGTAGTTCGTTTAACCAAATTGGCTTGTATATAACAATCTTTTCTATATCTGATTATTTTTCTAATAGATTCTGTATATTCTTTAATTATCAGTAATTAATCTCACTTCAAATTAAAAATATTTTTAAATATATGAGCTAAATTTTATCTGTATGCACATATTAAAATTTTTTAACTTGAAGTCTAACTTCTACTACTACTTAATTTATGGCTAATTTAAACAAACAGATTCCACTTTATCCTCTATTATTAATTAATTTTATTGGAACTCTAGGTTTTAGTATTGTTTTACCTTTTTTGATATTTTTGGTCATATATTCTGGGGGGAAATGTTATAGTTTATGGAATACTAGCTGCGGTTTATCCTGCATTTCAACTGATAGGATCTCCTATTCTAGGAAGATGGTCTGATATTTATGGACGGAAAAAAGTTCTTCTTATCAGTCATAGAGGGACATTAATTGGTTGGATATTTTTCCTTATTGCCCTATTTTTACCAGTTGAAAATCTTTTTAGCATTAATTCTCCTCTTATTGGAACTATTGTTATAACTCTACCCATTACTTGTATTATTTTTTGCTCGAGTGATTGATGGAATAACAGGCGGCAATATTTCTGTTGCCAATGCCTATCTTGCAGATATTTCTATCAGATGAAAATAGAAGTAAAAACTTTGGTAAAATGGCAATATCTTCTAATCTTGGTTTTATTGTTGGACCTGCATTAGCAGGAATTTTAGGTGCAACTATTTATCAAGAA
>CAWIYT010000350.1:0-3675 GCA_963840085.1 uncultured Nitrososphaerales archaeon | reverse complement strand
CAGACAAGTTTTTAAAGCATACGCCCATTTTAGTGCAACCTTTTCCCCTGCTGTTTGTTCGCACTGATAGCAAAACATAGGATTTTCTTCCATAGATATCACTCCTTAAAATATTAGTCTACCTTATTATTTTCATAATCTTAGATAATATTCGTTATATCTAATGGACTTTTCTTTTATATGCCTAATTTAAAGAAGAATATTTAATAATTCATTAGTATTATTTGCTATGTAATCTGCTCTAGCCTGTGTTAGTTCTATTACATCTCCATATCCATAAAGAACACCTATTGATTTAATATTATTTTCCTTTGCTCCAATAATGTCATGTTCTCTATCTCCTACCATAATAACCTTTGATAAATCAGAAATTTTAGCTCCTTCTAATGCATACTTTATAACATCACCTTTTTTAACTCTTGTCTCTTCAAAATCAGATCCAGCTACAAATGTAAAATACTTATCTATCTTAAAGTATTCAAGAATTTGTTTAGCATACACCTCTGGTTTTGATGTAGCAAGTATAATTGTCTTATTATTTTTCTTAAGCTTGTCTAAAACTTCTATTATTCCATCATATAAATTATTTTCATAAATGCCTTTATCTGCATAATATTCTCTATATTTTATTAATGCAAGATTTGCTTTTTCTTCATCAAACTTATAATATTCTTTAAAAGATTCTTTTAAAGGTGGTCCAATAAATTTACGTAAATCATCTAAGATTATTCACTAAAATATCAAAATATTTTAAAGCATATTGAACAGATTTAGTTATTCCCTCTCCAGAATCAGTAATCGTTCCATCTAAGTCAAATAATATGTATTCAAAATTATTATTCAAGTAAACACTTCCTCCTTGTCTTCTACATGCTGTATTATATACGTAAATTATAACACATTTTAAAATACATATTCTGAAGTCACTACAGCGTAAGATACTTTCTAACACCATCAGGTATTTTAATCATGAATATCACTTAACAAAATGTAGGTTATCATCTTTTGAGAAAAAAAGGTTAATAATTTTACTTTTAAAGGTAATACTAATTCTTAGGCTATATGATAACTGATAAAATATACGGAAAATAATACTGTTATGGGAGGAATTTTAAATCAAGAGATTTATTTCTTGTACTGGGTGGTTATATTCACGAGGCGATGAGCCACCAGATATTTGTCCTATTTGTAAGGTTGGTGCTGACAAATTCAAAGAAATTATTGATTCTAAGAATTTCGCTGATGAACATAATATTGTAATTCAAGAAGGGATCTAATGATGAAATATTGAAGGTTTAAGAGCTGATTTATAGGTGAATGTACTGAAGTTGCATGTATTTACAATTCGTCAAGCTGATCGTGAAGGTTATCCGGAAATCGCTGAAAGCTTACAAGCGAATTGCCTTTAAAGAAGCTGAACATGCTTCAAAGTTTGTCTTAAGTCTTAATGAACCGTATGGTTATACTAGCTAACTAAGCGCTAGAGTTGAAGCTGAATATGGCGCATGTGAAGGAAAGAAGCTTGCAAGATTGGAAGTATAGCAATTGAGATGCTATCATGATACAGTTCATGAAATGTGTAAAGATGAGGCCAGACATGGTAAAGCATTTAAAGGATTATTAGATAAGTATACTTTAAAGGGCAAAATAAATGGAAATAATATTATATATTAATACAAATATTAAGCCCTATTAAATAATTTCTAAATTAAAGGAGTGTTTTTCGTGCAAAAAATTAATTGGCGATGGAAAAGATCGTTCACATAAAAAGTGGTGTTTGGCTCATTCAAACAGAGTGGGATATTGGAGGTATATCAGTGAATAGTGAAAGTGGAAACTTGGTTGTTGTTATTTTTAAACAAGGCTTTTATAGTGCTTTAACCAATAATACAAATTCTACTATGCAGTGTGATTCCTTGATTTGTAAAGCTGTAAACGGAAATCATAACTATAATAATTTTTGTGATTTCTAATTTATAGATGTGTTGGTCAAGAGCTCGAAGATATGCTGAAACAGAATGTTCTAGCTTTAATGAAAATTGTAATAATCAACACCTAATATATTATATAAGTTTTAATAATTATTTTACAATGAGCAACCCCAGTTTTAAAGAACTTTAGAATTTGCTTGTAAAATGAGAAGTTAGACTATTTGAAAACTTTAATGTAATGTATATACTAACTTTTTATTTTATTGAGATCACAAAAAATTAATACACTTAAACTTAGAACTTCATTAATTTTTTTGAAATAAAAACTACCTTAATCTTTTTCAATAATATGTTTCCCTAATCCTTCAGGACACTTCAACTCTAACATATGGACCAAGAGACATCATCTTTCTTATAACATCTGCTTCTTCAAAAGTATAATAATAAATGTCTATTTCATATTTTTTTCTGAAATAGCCCTAGAACTTCTTTAAAAGAAGAAAACTCATAACCTTTCACATTCAATATCATATCTAAGCTTGAATGGTTTCAACAATTTCACTACTATGATTTTTATTTTAAAATCACTCTTTGAAAAACAACCATATAAAAAACATCTCTGCACGTATTGAACGTATTAAATCATAATGCTTAATAAAATTTGGAAAAAATATAATCTCCTCATTTCAGTCAAGGTTGGTTTATCTAAAAAAAGGTATAAAATCAGATATTTAAATAAAATAGATACTTTTTTAAACCTAGCACCTTCTAAACCCGCATTTTTTCCGCATATTCTTCTCCATATTCATGGTACAGAATAAATATGGCTGTGAACATAACCAATATACATCTTCACAATATCGTTTAGTAAATTTTATTATTTTGTTCTCTTTCACGTTTTTTCACTTTAGCATGCTCGTCAAATAAGGATTTAGAAGATATTTACTTATAGTATTTATTTCCACATTAGTAATTATCAACAAATGTATTATCATTGTATAATATCATGTACACACTATATTTTAAATTTTAAATAATATATTTTCAGTCTTAGTACTAACATAAAACTACCTACTATATCTAATAGATAGTTTTATTTATAATCAATAATTGTTCTTGCACCACTTATGCTTGCATCCTCTATTATAATTATGCATCATAGAATTGAAATTTGTCGAGCCTCGCATCTGAATCAAGTATTACCACAATACGATATTATAAATCATCATAGTTACCACCAAAAACTGCACCATTCATTTTTGAATAAGCCTCCACCTGTAAAGTGCTTCCTGATGGTATTTTGGATTGGTGTAGTTTTTGTAGTAATAATCTTTTAGTAATTCCAGGTCTTTTGCCCTATTTTTCACTTCCATAGCACAGACTCTTGTCCATAAAAGTCGTGCTCGATTGATACAATTAAAATATCTTTCTTCCTCAATCGCATCCTTTTTAAAAAAGTCGTAATCAAGATGAGCAATACTTCTCCATATCTCAAATTTTCCAATGACCAATCCCAAGTCCCCATATAGGTCCTTTCTCTGATCCGGATATTTTCTAGCAAGTTCCTGATAATCTTCATCCGTTATGATTAGATCAATGTCTGCACCAGCTTTTCGCATTTCGTAATATTCCATAGCCATTCCACCAATTAAAATAGGCTTCTTAGAAAATGATAATTTACTGGATTTCAACATTTCTGTAACATGATTAACAACATTTTCCATCACAATTTCTCCTACAAATT
>CAWIYT010000349.1:0-6860 GCA_963840085.1 uncultured Nitrososphaerales archaeon | reverse complement strand
CGAGAGTTTCTCGACAGCCTTTATTCTAATCTCACATTATATTGAAACCTGAATCAGGGCACATCCAATATATTCACTTGATTTTCTTCTTCCATTATACCAAAGCATCCATCTTTCATTTTTTTCATTCCAATAAACACAAGGTTTATAACATGAGTTACTATTAAAAGTGTTTTTCTTAGAAGATATTAATGGATTTAATGATGATCTAGTCCAATTTGTAATTCCATTATTAGAAACTGCAACACAAATTCTTCCTGTATCTTCATCAGAATAGCCAATATAGAATAAATAATATAAATCATTTAAATAAAATATTTGAGGTCCACCTACTTTATAACTTTCATAAAATGAATTAGATGGAGTAAGAATTGGATTTAATGATGATTTTACCCAATTAACCCCATCTTCACTTACTGCATAACATATGTAATCAGGTTCATATGTCTCTCCTGATGCATACCACATTTTATATAAATTACTTTCTTCATCAAAAATAACACTAGGGTTCATAACAGATTGACCTTCATAATAATATTCTGGAACAAGGACAGGTGAAGAACTATATTTTGTCCAATTAACACCATCTTCACTTTCAGCGTATCCAATTCTACTGAAATTATTTTCTTGACCAGTGTACCACATTTTATATTTGTCATCTTGATGTATAACAGAGCATCTATTGATTATCTTCTCCCATCCATTTTCTGAATCACTTATTAGCACCTCTTGAAGTGTCGACCAATTAACCCCATCTTCACTTTCAGTATAGCAAATGCTCCCATTTTTTCTATTAGAAATATACATCTTATAAACACCATTTTCATTAATAATTGAAGGATCAAATAAAGTTCCAGTATCAAAATCACCTAAAACGGGACTACTGCTTTGTATCCATCCACTATCATGTTTTTTAAAATTAAATTTAATTGATGAAATATAGTATTTAATCTTTGATTTAATATTACCAAAATTTAAGAATATAGCAAAAATACTTAATACTACTGATACCATTAAAAAAATTGTTGTAAAAATATAATATAAATTACTTTTCATTTTTATTCATTCTCCTCCCCAATTTTCTTGAAATAATTTTGATGTTTATTAGTAAAAATTGATCTTAACAATAATAATGTTATTAAATAAACGAATATTCCTATACAAACCAACATTTTCAAAAAAAGTCCTAATCCTGCAAGGGACGCTCTGTTGAAGCATTAGAGATTTATTGATGTGTTACACCCTTTATCATTGTTTACATGTAACCGTAGATAACCGGTTAAGGACCTGGCTTGAAACTCCGCGGGTATGATCTGTTGTTGTTTTGAAATAAAGTTTGAACAAAAATATCATTTGAACCTAAATTTTACAGCAATTAAAAAGAATTCATTTTGAAAAAAGTTTAATCAAAATGAATTCCTCTTTCGTGGATTTGAATTTAATTTTTATTAAAAAGTTTGATCATCTTCTATCTGTTTTGCCCCATAATAGCGCCCTACTGCACTATAAGGTCAGTCAAAAAATATTTCCGGTTGACCCTTTTTTATCGATATATGATAACGTTTTCAGTATTCAAGCATGACCATTTCTATATTCTGTGTAATTTAGTCCTTTAGCAAAGAGATATTAAATTCTTTTTCTACTGCTCTAAGCGCAGCTCCAATCACTTGATGCATATCATAATATTTATAAGTTGCTAGCCTACCACCGAATATAACTTTATCTTCATTTTCTGCAAGTTTTTTATACTTTTTATATGTTTGATTATTTTTTTCATTATTAACCGGATAGTATGGCTCATCACCAGGGGACCATTCTGCTGGATATTCTCGTGTAATGACTGTTTTTTCTTGAATCCCAAACTCAAAGTGTTTATGCTCTATAATTCTTGTAAACGGTGTTTCCCTATCTGTATAATTAACAACTGCATTTCCTTGAAAATTCTCTGTGTCCAATACTTCATTTTCAAATTTTAGACTTCTATATTCTAATTTTCCGAACTGATATTTATAATACTCGTCTATCGTACCTGTAAAAACAATTTTATCAGCTTGTGATTCTAATTCAGCTTTATTGTTAAAGAAGTCAGTATTTAATTGCAAATCCACTCCTTCAAGCATCTTCTCAATGATTACATTGTATCCACCTTCAGGAATTCCTTGGTATTTATCATTAAAATAATTATTATCATAAGTAAACCTGACTGGTAATCTTTTAATAATAAAAGCTGGTAAATCAGTAGCACTTCTTCCCCATTGTTTTTCCGTGTACCCTTTAATAAGTCTTTCATAAATATCTGTACCAACTAATGATATGGCTTGCTCCTCTAAGTTCTTAGGTTCTCCTATACCAGCTTCTTCTTTTTGCTCCTTGATTTTAACCATAGCTTCCTGTGGTGTAATAACTCCCCAAAGTTTATTAAAGGTATTCATATTAAAAGGCAGATTATATATTTCTCCCTTAAAGTTTGCAATAGGTGAATTTGTATAGCGATTAAACTCTGTAAATTGAGTTACATAATCCCAGATCTTTTTATTACTGGTATGAAAAATATGAGCACCATACTTATGCACATTTATGCCTTCAATATTTTCACAGTAAATATTTCCACCAATATGATCTCTACGATCAATTACTAAACATTTTTTTTCTTGTTTAGTTGCTTCATAGGCAAAAGTTGAACCAAACAAACCTGCTCCTACAATAAGATAATCATATTTTTTTTGCATTTAGAAATCTCCCTTTCAATACCTTAATAGATAGTTCTTCTCGTAATATTATTAAACATGAAAAATAAACCCCTATACTGATAATAATATCTAACGTAACTCAGTAATAAATATTTAATTCTAGGTTATTTATCATAATTAGAACTAGACCCATGGCTACAGACGCAATAATAATTTTAAAGACATTATTATTTGTTTTTAAGAAAATCAATAATTATCTTGCCATGATTATTTGGATAGTTGAGACAACGCTTCTGCGAATAATGTCGTAATAGCAGCCCCTTCATAACTATACCTTGGTATTAGTAACAAATTAAACAAGTTGTTTATAGCTGCTCCTACTAGAACAGATATTAATACTATTTTTTCTTTCCCATAAGTATACAATATTTGAATACCTATAAAATTACTAAAGACTAGGAATAAAAATATTGGTAACAGAATTCTCATAGAAGTAACCGCATCTAAAAAATCATAACCTGCAAAAATATAAATAACTTTAGGAGCAAGTATAAATAAACTTATCATTGCTGGTAGATAGAGTAATAAAGTGAAATTGGCAGATTGCTAATATTCTAAATTGCTCCTGGTCTCCGTTTTCTATATAATAGGATATTCTCAAAATCAAGACGTGGCCTTATGTTGTTACTATAACTACAACAATTTTTGTAATTCTAATTGTTGCTGTATAAAGACCGACCGCTCTATCATTTGAAAGATAACCTAACATAACAGTATCTAAATTTACATAAATACTAGTCGAAATACTAAATCAAAATGCTAATAAAATTGGTTTAAAATGCCGTTTTAGATCCATATTTTTAATTGTCATCTTTAAATTAATATGAAATTTAGTATGGCACTAACAGAAACCGACAACGATAAAATGAAAGCATAAATTATATAGTCTGATTCTTCTCTAACTAGCGTAAAGAGCATTATCAATGAAACTACTTTAAATAATATATCCCTGATTGTTATATATTTGTATTATTCTATCCCCTGATAAAACCATTCAAATCCAAGGTTTTTTAATCACATTTTCAATATTCCGAATATACTCTACAGGATCTATTGTTTTTCCTTTTCTATTAAAAATTCCATCCTTACATGCTTTAAGCAATAATAATAATCTAATTTTTCTATAGCCTTTATAATTAGGTTTTATTAGCGTAGCCACTAAGGATTTCATAACTTTAAATAATAAATATGCTTGAGCAAATGTTCTCAGAAATAAATTATGCTGAAATTTACCAATAAATAAAAAGCGATTTCTAATTTCATAATAAGATTTCCACCAAGATTTTGGAGAGCCAACATTATTAGTGATTGGGGGGTCTTGATGTTGGATAATCGCATTCTTTATTAAATAAATATTGAATTCCCTTGAAACTCTATACGTATATTCAGTATCATCTCCATAAATAAACACCCCACTATCTGCAACTCCTAAGGCCTCAACTACTTTCGTGGAAACAAGAGGTCCTACAAAAGCATTTGCCTCAATCTTTGTTACTTCAGATAGATCTTGATAGTTTTCATTTACTCTCTTATCTTCCATTATATATTTAGTAACTATTTTATGGTGATACATTTGATAAGCGTTATTATCGATTCCATAAATAGCCGGGCACAGACTACCAATATTCGGAAATTCATCTTTATAACTGAGTAAAGTTTCCAAACATTCGGGGGTTGGATAAGCATCATCATCCATTATCCAGAACCAATCTGATTTAAGTTCATTTAACGCCTTTTTCATTCCCGCTTCAAAACCACCTGCTCCACCTAAATTTTGATCTAGCCAAAGAACATCTATCTTATGGTCTTGTTGAGCAATATTATTGATAACTTCTTTTTCGTGCTCATTGCTATTGTTATCTACAATAATAATTCTGTATAAAGGGTAAGTTTGATTTAACAATGCTTAACAGTATTAATAAGTGTCCTTGATCGGTTAAAAGTTACAGTCATAGCTACAACTTTTTGATCCATATTTGTTTTATCTTTAGTTACTAACTTATTCCCTACCATCATTTACTCCTTAATATTGAAAATAATTGATTCTATCTTTGATGCCTTTACATAAGTGAAGTGATAAAATCACTGTATAAATAAACCAATTACTTCATATTAATTAAATAATTACAAAAACCGCATATATTAGCGGCACTTTTTTACTTTTATTTTTTTATTTACACTATTTTATATTTTAGATTTTTTATTATTAAGATCATTAAAGCCTAAGAACATAAAAGTTGCACCCAAAATACTGATTGTTAATGGAAGGCCGTAAAAAGTAATATTCCATAATACCACTATAACAAGCCAAAAACTTTTACCTGAATTCAATAAAGGTGTTCTTATAAAATAAACCATTGACGCAAGTCCAATCAAACCATTTGATAAAAAAATTACATTTAAAGCATCATTTAAGGCATAAAAAGTATTATATTTAAATTGAATAAAAAAAATATAGATTCAAGCTGAATATTAAAACCACCAATATAATCCTTAAAAGTCCCTATATATCCTTTTCTGAATATTAAATAATACGGCTTAGTTATACATTCTAAAACTATATTAGTAAATTCAGTACCCTGAACCTTGGTGAAGTTGGCATATTTTCATACCATCCTGTTTCCCAAAATCTGACTATCCAATAACCTCGTATATTTTATTTAAAACTAACATACTAAAATTTGTTATTTCATAATCACTTTTCAAATATTCACAATACTCATATATGCCAACTAAATATCCAAATTGATCTTTTCCAATAACTAATAGTTTTTTTCCCATAACTATAAACCTGACTACTTACAAATTTCGTCAACAATTTGTAAGTATTTTTTTGTGAAATGTTCTATAGTAAAATTTCCATCAAATAACTTTTCGTTTTTCATTTCTAGTTCTGTAATTTTTTCTTTTGGAAACTCAATGATATCCCTAATCCTTGACAAAGCCTCATCTTCAGAATTAAAGTATAATATTCCCTTATCTTCAAATTTATCAAAATACTTATTTCCTCCTGTGTTTGATGCTAGGACAACCTTGCCAAGTGATAAAACTTCTAATAATATTAAATCAAAATACGTTTCTTTATTCGGCAATACAAATAAATCGGCTGCTGAAATTATTGAATGTGGATCATTTGTCCATCCCACTTCAATCCACCTATCATTTTCTATCCCCTTAATAGGTTCCTCTTTTCCTGCAATTAAAAAATAGACATTTTTTTGTTCAATTAGAATTCTTTCTCCAATCCTTTTGAGCAAATCATACCCTTTAGTTTCATTATGCCTCCCTACATAAGTAATTACAAAGCTATCCTCGGGAATAGAATAATTTTTTAGAATATCTTCTCTCGTTCTTTTTGATTTACACTTTATTACACCTGTTGGTACGTATCTATACATTTCTTTTTTATTGTTTTTTATGTTTTTGTAATTACTCCAATTATTGTAATAAGGTTCTTCCGCTTCTTCACAAGGAAAAATAATATAATCAGCCCTATTAAAAGAATATAAATCCATCTTTTCCAATTCTTTAAGTTTATCCCTATATATTGTTCTTTCTATTTTAGATAAATAATCATCATAAACTTCTTTATGTAATGGTTTAGGTGAATGAGATGTTAGAAGTACTTTACCTTTATACTTATTTAGATTATCACTATTCATATAGAGTGAGGAAGTAGAGTAGTCGGAAATGGACAATATCGTATTCAGATAAATCTATGCTAGGAGCCTTTTTCTCTCTAAAAATAGAATTAATTAAGTTAAAGTTGTAATATATGTTTTTATATTTTCCTGGCACTTTAGATTTTAAATATCTTACCAAATTATTATTATTATCCACCTGCTTTTTATCGTCTTTTAAAAAGGTGATATTTTTTTCCCCTTCATCAGAAAGTGATATTTTAAGATTATATAAATATCCTGAAGGACCACCTGTAGGATTTAAATCCTTCTCATTCATAAACATAAGAATCCTATTTGTATTAATCACCTTTAAACCTTCCTTTCTGTTTCTGAAGAAAAACTTTGGACTTCAATCCAGGTAAAGTCCGAGCCGATTTATAATATGATAAATGCAAAAAATAAAATAAAAATAGATTACTATATATAC
>CAWIYT010000348.1:0-14679 GCA_963840085.1 uncultured Nitrososphaerales archaeon | reverse complement strand
ATGGTGAATTAAGATACAGACTAATATGTATAGTAAGATTTATATATATTCGAAAGTCCATATGGTAGAGAAAAGAAGATATGAACACCATATATGGGAATATTAATAAGACTAAAGTTCATATGGTAGAGAGAAGAAGATATGAACACCATATATGGGAATATTAATAAGACTAAAGTTCATATGGTAGAGAGAAGAAGATATGAACACCATATATGGGAATATTAATAAGACTAAAGTTCATATGGTAGAGAGAAGAAGATATGAATGCAATAAAGACTTTGACTTAGTGTAAAGGTAATTCTTGGATACACTAAAACTTAGATTATGGTGGAAGATTATAGTTACAAAAAAAAGATTATTAGTTGATCTATTACACGAGGCTCGGCTTAAACACCTGCATCAAAAAATCTTATGGAAGGAATTAGTTATTTTTATCTCTATAGTTGGTTTAGCTTCTATTGTAAGATTTTGGGGTGTGGGCGATATCGGTTTCAACAGTGATGAGTCTGTCTATACTGGACAGGCAGCTAACTTAGCCGGTTATGAAGAATTTTCTAAATATTTTTCAGCTTTCGTGCTCATCCTCTTTTATTTCAATTTCTGGTATCCGTGATATATGGTTTTACAGGTGTAATTGACTTTGTTGCAAGAATAGTATCAGCAATATTTGGAATAATGACTGTAATCATTACATATTATATAGGTAAGACTCTTTATGATAAAAAGGTTGGAATATTATCTTCTCTAATACTTGCTCTTCTTCCATATCACATTATAGTTACCAGACAGGCAATGGTTGATGTTCCATTTTCATTTTTTTTTACATTGACACTCTTATTTATAGCAAAGTACATTGTTATGAATAAGAACAGGAACGGTAACGTTAATGAATCTAATAAAAAGGGAATTATTACTATTATACGTGATATCTTTGAAACGGCAATTATTAGTAGATGGTTATCCAATGCAAAGTTAAAAGGAGATAATAATCAAAGAAACTATTACGATATTATACGTGATAGCTTTAATATATCTAATATCTTTAAAAATAGGGATTATAAGAAAAAGTATAGAATTTGGGTTTTTGCAATAGGGATCTCTTGTGGACTTACCTTTCTTTCAAAAGAAGTTGGAATTGTAACCTTTATTTCGACTATAGTGTATATGCAGTTTGTAGGTAAGCTGGGATCAAAAAATCTAATTATACTTTTATTTATCTTCTTCATGGTAATTTCTCCACACTTAATAATTCTCTTTACAAATAAGGAAGCGTCAAAAAATGCCTTTCTTTACTCGCAGTGGCAATTAACTAGACCATCAAATCATACTCCTGAATTTTATTTTATTACAATACTAGGTGCTCTAGGCTACATACTTTCCGTACTTGTCATATTATCAATAGTATACGTAACAATAACGAAAGAGAGACTACATTCAGCCATGTTATTAATATGGTGGATAACCGTTCCATTTATTTTCTTTCAGCTATGGCCTACCAAAGGGTTTTATTATCTTTTGCCGCTAATACCTCCATTCGTAGTTCTTGGAACTTCTTTTTTATTTAGTAATTGGATAAAGAAATTATATTATTATTTCAAAAGACCTTATTATTATAAGATTATAGGTTTACTAATAGTAGTAGTATCCATATTTTTATCAACAAGTTATGTAAGAGATCACTATTTTTTTCCTAAGCAAGATTTAACATATCTAGCTGGTTCAGGAGGTATACCATATGCAAGAGAAGCTGCAGTTTGGATTAAAGAAAATACCCCCGAAGGTTCAGTATTTATGACTATAGGACCAACAATAGGTAATATCATAAAGTTTTATGCTAATAGTGATGTATTGTCATTAAGTGTAAACCCAAATCCAGCAAAACATAATCCATCATATACCCCTATAATAAACCCAGATCTGATGATTAGAAATGGCCAAATACATTATCTAGTTTATGATGTATATACTGCTGCTAGAACTCAACACTTTGCTGATAAATTAAATTATTATGTTGATAAATATGATGCACAACTAATTCATTCTGAATATAAAAATTATTATAGCCCAGATTTCAAAAAGGTAGTTTCAAAGCCAGTTATTCAGGTTTATGTAGTAAACGGAATTGAACCAGGAGGGGGGGAAAAATGAAAATTAATATTACTAATAACACTTGTAGATTAGGAGTAAGTATATCTACCTTTTTTACGGTTTTTATTGTAATGCAGGTTATAATTCCTCATGATTTCATTATTCATTTACCTGATGTTTCAGCGTCAACCAAATCTGTAGAAAAATCCAAGATACCAATAAACCACATTATAGTAGTTATGCAAGGTGGTAGAAGCTTCGATCACTACTTTGGAACATATCCTGGAGTAAATGGACTTTCAAAAGACATCAAAATTCCCGTAAATCCTGTCGATTTAGAAAATCTAAAATATATAAAGCCATTTCATCTTGAAAGCATGAAGACAACTAGACTACTAGATGATTACAAATTTAATGTCATGGCTTATAATAATGGTTTAATGAATGGATTCATATATGTTCAAAATCTATATGGAAAAGAGGGAAAAAATGTAATGGGTCACTATGATTATAGAGATATTCCTTATTATTGGAATTTGGCATCAGAATATGTCCTTGCTGATAATTTTTTTAGTCCGACAATGAGAAAAGGATTAGCTAATTATTTGTATCTTTATGCTGCTCAATCTGAAAACTATTTAACTTCATTTATTCCACCACAAGGATTAGACATATCTACAATATTTGATTCTCTTGAAAATAAAAATATTAATTGGAAAGTCTATATGCGAAATTACGATCCCAATTTAAACTATACAAATAAGATGGTCACAACAAAACAAATATCTGACGCACAGATAATTAAAAATCCTCTTCTTGCAATACCAAGGTTTGTACAGAATCAAACCCTTAACTCCCATATTGTAGATGTAGAAGAATATTTTAATGACTTAGCCAATAATAATTTGCCAAATGTTGCATACATAATGTTGTCTGGCCTTAATGAACAAGCACCATCAAATTTAGGTACTGGACAGGAATTAGTTGCATCACTGGTATTTGCTCTTATGAAAAGCAAATTTTGGAATAATTCAGTTTTTATAATTACATATGACGGGTCAGGAGGAAGGTATGATCATGTTGCGCCGCCAACATCAACATCAACATCAAATAAAAATACTCCACAGTACGGATTTCGAGTACCTACTCTAATAATTTCCCCATATGCTAAAGAGGGCTATATAGATAGTACACTCTATGATACTACCTCAATCTTAAAGTTCATTGAATATATTTATGATATTCCCCCTTTATTTAAGAGAGACGCTGTTGCTAATAATTTACTTAATGCATTTGAATTTAATAAACCTCCGCGTGAGCCATTTATTACACCCAAAGTATATACGCAATATCAAAACCAGGGAGGCAGCAACATTACGCAAAACCCGGAAGACAGCAACACTAGGCAACGTACATTAAGCGCAAACGGAGTTCAGATAGTTTATAGTACAGGATTGGCAACTGCAATATTATCCTTAGGAATAATATTAGTAATACAATCGAAAAACTCAAACTCAAAAAAAATAATAGGTAAAAAACAATGGAAATAATTAATGATCAAAAAGTAACAAAAGATAAATAATCATATGAAAAAGATAATGATTGTATTACAATATAATTACTTGCCATAAGAGGTTAATAATAATGATAACGACGTTTGTATTATTCTTTGGTATAATATTCCAGCTAATCTTATTGGCATCACTATTTGATCAATTTCACAGCCAAAATATATATGCACAAAGTTTCCCTGCTGATAAAAGTGAATCTAATGAGCAAAAATCTTCGACCCTAATCATAAATACTATTCCCCAAACTCCCAATGTTAGAATTTTAATTGATGATAAGATATATAAATCAGATAAGAATGGAATTATTTTATTTGTTGGTGAACCTGGAAAACATAAAATTGAATTACCTCATAAATTAACAGAAGAAAATAAAAGTCAAAATAGCAAAAATGATATATTTTATACTTTTGATAGATGGAGACCTGTTAAGCCACAAAATTTTACTATATCACTTGTAAATGATACACAAATAAACATGGATCTTGGGATTACAAGAATGTCTAAGATAAATTTACACTTCTTGGATGCCAATTCTAATCCGATCAATAAATCAAATATACAAAAAGTAGTATTGCTGTCCAAAACTGGTAAGATATTCGAATTACATTATCCCTTTGAGACATTCTTAGATAATACCTACCTTAAACTAAGATATCCAAAGAACGAAGGAATAGAAAATACTGGAAATTTAACTATCATTTCGCCAGCAGAATTAGAAGTTAGAGGTATAAATTATACAATATCAGAGGTATTAATAAATAATATAAATGTTATAGATAAAAGCAAACAACAAAAATCATTAAATCCCTCAAATACAGATTCTTTTGTAATATATTGCAAAGTTTATCCACTAGAGATTAGATTTATAGAGAAAATATTTGGATATTCTGTTAATGATAAATTTAAAATTAGAGTATCAAATATCGCTCCGGATTTGGAATCATCTTCTGCAGATTCATCACTATATTTTACAATATCAAATGATACAATTAGTATTCCACAACTTCCCAAAGGAATTTACATGATAAAAACTGAAAGTGATAGTGGATTTGCACAAACAATTGCAGTAACACTTGGCAAACCACAACAAGTGGTGATTGATATTATTACCTATCAATCTATCGCAATATTAGGTATAATTGCAATTTCTATCTTACTTTTGACTATCCTTATAATTAAAAGATTAAATCGATTCATTCTTAAATTAGAGAGGGAAAATAAAATCTAACAATAACACCACAAAGATACATAATTTAAATCATATAGAAAACATCTTTTTATGGTAGAGATGATATAATATTATAAATCCAAAAGGGTAATAGCAATAAATACTTTTAAAAAACATTTAAAAAATAGGAAGAAGGAAAAGTTAGCAGTGGTCAATAGTAAATGGTGATAGAAGAATGAGCATTAGAAAGACACTGATATATTCTAGCTGTAGTAAAAATATATAATACTATTACAATAACAATAACAAACAGAAATATGAGATCATATTTTTGCATCTCAACAATAGGTCCAATAATAATAGAAAATTGACAATACAGCAAAATTTCTTTTATCTATAAAGCCGACCAACTTATGGCACAAGGAGAATGTCTACAATACTGATAAGAATCTTTGGGATACTAATCAATAGAAAAAGGGTGCAGAGAATCTTCAGAAAGATTGGCTATATATCATATCATCAAGAAGAAGGAAATCATGTGTTAAAAGTATCCAATGTAAAAGCATATAGACCAAACTATACTTTCTAACATAATTTCGCTAATCTACTCTTCTCATCAGATATTTAACAATATCTAGATTGAATCTTCGTTCTGTAATAACGAGAAATTTCATCTTTTAGAAAATCAAATGTAGAATAATAAGTAGAAAGTATATCGTACTTGTCTTGTCTCCAGCATTCTTCTATTGCGTTGAATTCAGGAGATCCGACAGGAAGATATTCCAGTCTGATGGTATCTTTGTTTTCAGTAAGAAATCTTTTAGTTATTTTAGAACAATGCGGTGTGCTCTATCTACAAATATGATACATTTATCAAACCTTTTCTTGATTTGCTTTAAATAATCAATAAATGTATTACTGTTAAATTTATAGTGCATTATGGCTCTGTTAAGTTAAGCAAAAATAAGCAAGTAAATTGAAAAAATCTATTCTATTAATAAAATTGAGCACAGAACATAATAGAAAAGTAGTAGAATGTATGACTACTTTAATCCTTTAAGTTAACAGGGCCGTTTATTAAATAACATTGTTAAATAAAAAAATTATTGGTATATGTTTAATATTAAAATTCCAAGAGTAGAAAATTTAGGCTATAAGTTTTTCTAAAATATGTTAAATTTATAATTTTCAAAAAGTATTTGGTAATTTTTATCATTACAGATATGACAGACGTTCCGACGTAGTATAGACAATCTTTTTCTTCTATTTCTTTAAAATTTTTTTATAGCTACTATGTACAATTTTAAGCACAACTAATTTTGAATGAAAGTAGATGAGTACAATGAAAATCTCATGGTAACAGTGAAAACATATTGGAAACAATCAGCAACTGCCTTGTTGCCTAACTCGTTCTTCCTAACATATTTAGCTAACCTATTTAGTAATACTATGTGAACTGGAAGAAGTACAATGAGTCTTGTTAAACGTGGTGAGATATTATTACTTGATTTTGATGTTATAGATAACTGGGATAATGAACTAGAGGAGATGAATAAGGACAAGGAAGGCAGAAAATTCGTATATCCACAGATTCATTTATCAAATTACTGGGGTACATGAGAGCATATTTTCATTTACCATATAGACAGACTGAAGGAGAGTAGGACCAAAACATGCTTCAAATACATTGCCATCATCAATTCCAGATTATAGTAGAATTTGTAGAAGAATAAACAAATTAAATATAACAATTTCTGGTGATGATGAATCTAATGTACATGTTGATAATTTTGTAATCGCAATTGACTCTACCGGTGTTAAAGTTACAAACAGAGGGGGGAATGGATTAGACACAAGTGGAATGTAAAAAGAGGTTATCTAAAGATATACATGTAGCAGTTGATATTAAAAGAAAGAGAATTTTATCGTTACAGGTAACCAGTGAACAAGTACATGATGGAAAAGTACTACCAAAATTAGTTGAGGATATAACAATAAAACAGAATAAGGAAATAGATACTCTGCTATCGCAGATGGTGCATATGATAGTAACAATAATTTTCAGATATTGTCATTTAAGGGAATCAAACCAGCAATAAAGGTTAGAAAGAATTCCAGATATAGAAAGACCAATCATTACCTTAGAAACAAGACGGTGAAAATGCAGAAAAATAATTTACAAGAATGGAAGGATAGCGTTAGCTATGGTAAGCGATGCATTGCAGAAACTGTCTTCTCCTGTATTAAAAGAATGTTTGGTAGAGAATATGTTACTGCTATAAGATTTGACAACATGGTAAAAGAAATAATACTGAAAGCATCGTTGTATAATTGGTTTAGAAGTATAACAATAGTCTAACAAAATAATATGGTAAGTTAAAATCTATAATTTAATCGAGTTGCGCAACAAAGCATCAGCAACAATAAAAAAATGTTATAAACCCTACTGATATAGATATTATTATGAGATGAATTTATCAGTCAAAGAAAAAGAAAAATACGTTTTGAAGTTACGTGAAGAGGGTAAAACTTATAGAGACATAGCACATGAGCTTCGAATGTCTCCAAGAGAGATAAGCAATCTCCTGAAAAAATCATATGGTGAATTAGAGGAAAAAGAAAGAAAGAAAAGTGTTTTATCAAAGACTGCTCAGGCATTACAACTTTTTAAACGTAGAAAAAGTCCAACAGATGTAGCTATAAAATTGGATTTGAGTCCACAGGAAGCTCAATCATTATACTATAATTATTTGTCTCAGAATAATCTTCATCGATTTGTAAAACATTTAAAGAGTTTGACAATGATTCACTTCGAGATTTTATCGATTATTACTATTTCATGAAAGAAAATGGTATTGGGAAAAATGAAATGGTTGAAGCAATTAAAATAAGTAATGACTACCCAAAAATTAAAGAGGAATATCATGATATTTCCGATGAATTAAAGAGCTCAAAAGACAGAGAGACTTTTACATTTCAGACAATAAATTATTGAAACGTAAAAATTTTGAACTAAATAACGAGTGTAATTCATTAGTATCAAAGATTGAATCAGCAAATAGGATGTTACAATTAACTGAGAATAAATTAAATAAAAAAAGAGATCTGTTAGAGAGCATAAAGAATAGTGAAGATTATGCTAATCTGAAAAATAAAATTGAAGAACAAATCAATGAATTTCTAAACCATAAAAAAGAATTTTTTAAAATAGATATTACTACAATATTTGATACAATTAAAGAAGATCATGAAAAAGATATTCTCATTAACAATATCTTATATCCTAATCAAAATCCACAATATGGCTATTTTCTTATTTCATATGAAGAAAAAATATCTCGAATTGCAGATACTTTATATGATATTGTATTAGAGATCAATACAAATAACATACTAAATCCATAAATTTATTTGCAGTAATACATGTTAAATCAGTATAGAAATAATAATAGTTTAAAAGTTAAATTTGTTTCTTAATTAATCATATATAATGCAGGCTCTGTTAACAGTTTTGTAAAGACATTCATAAGTTATTTATGTAAATTAACACTAATTACTTTGTTTTATTATCTATAAACAACTTATTTAGAAGCAATCAAACCAAAATAATCACTTTTACTTTACATTAGATCTCTTGCATAATTAGAAAGCTTAAAGATATATTTCTCTTTTACCATATATTTGCCATCCATAATTTGCTAAATTATGATAGATTATCTAAAAAGCCGTTATTGTTCAGATCCTTCACAGGATTGGAATTATCTGAATTTGATTCCATTTGTCAGGAAGTAGAATCAAAATATTCAGAATATGAGATAAAACGTCTATCTAAAAAAAAGAGAAAGAGAAAAAGACAATAGGTGCAGGAAGACATTTCAAACTGACAGTAAAAGATAGATTTCTCATGCTTCTTGTATACTATAAACTGTACATAACACATACACTATCTGGTTTTCTATTTGATCTAGATCAAAGCAATGTACATAGAGATATACGATATATGGAACCTGTAGTAAGAAGTTGTATTCCACTACCTCAAAAGTTGTACAATATTACAAGAAGATTGAGAACTGTAGAGAAAGTAGAAATATACTTTCCAGGATTTAAAGCATTTATAGATTCAACAGAACAGGAGATACAAAGACCTAAAAAACAAGAAGAGGAAGAACGATTACTATTCTGGTAAGAAGAAAAAACATACAGTAAAGACACAATATATGGTAAATAAAGAAGGAAAAATATTGCATAAATCAAATCAGCACAAGAAAGGAAGACAGCATGACTATTCTGTTTACAAAGACGAACATCCAATAACACCACCACAGGTTAAAAACTATTTTGACCTTGGCTATCATGGAATAGAAAATGACTTTCCTGACCTTAAAGCAATATTACCAGTAAAAAAGAAACGTAATATTGAACTCACCAAAACAGAAAAGAGATACAACAAAAGACATAGTAGACAGAGAGTAATTGTAGAACACACTATCTGTAGAATAAAGAAATTTGGCATAATGGGAAGCAGATACAGAAACAGACTAAAGAGATATGACGTAATGTCTGATATTGTTTCTGGTTTGGTTAACTATAGAATAATACACAGTAGTAGGAGATAATCGTAATTGATTGCAATGAAAATACAGTGTAGATTTTATCTAATTACGCAAAAGATCTACTGTGTATTCAAAAGTGAATTGATTCGATTATACAAGAAGGAAACTAATCTCAAGGTAAAGGAAAGAATGCTACTTGTGATAAAGGTAGAACATGATAATGTCATTCCTGCTTATGCTGCTGATGAATTACATAGAAGTAGACCTTGGGCATTATACTGGTTAGACAGATTCTCTGAAGAAGGAGTAGATGGATTAAAAAACAGACCAAAAAGTGGCAGGCCTCCAGATATACCAGGAGAAGTAGTATACGAGATAACAAACGAATTATCATCCAGAAAAGAAGGATGGACTACAAAACAGGTAGAAGATCTAATTGCCAGAAAGAGTGGTGGAATAAGATATCATTATACTCACATTTACAGACTCCTGCACAAGTGGGGATTCAAACAGAAAGTACCAGAAAAGTACATGTAAATACTGCATCAAGAGAAGAGAAAGAACGTTTTAAAAAAGAGCAAGAAAGATACTGGATAATAATCTCCAGCAGCAGGAAGGATTCACGGTAGTATCTACTGTGATGAATCTTTCTTTTTCTTTGATTCTATTGTAAGGAGGGTATGGATAAAGAAGGATGAAAGACCTGTAGTCAGAATTACTGGATCTCGTCAAGAATCAGTCCTCTTTGGTTCTACCAGTCTGGAAGGGAAACAATTGTTTAGACAGTATGACTGGTTTGATGAAGAAATACCTTTCTGGATTATCTAAAACAGATACACAGAAAATTTCCAAAGTGTTACCTGTTTCTGAATAAAGCAAAACAACAGCATCATAGATCAAAAAGGTACTGGAATATTTTGATAAACACAAAGAGGATCTGATTCCTGTATATCTTCCAACTGCATCTCCAGAATTTATGGTACTGGAAGAAATATGGAATATAGCCAAGAACGATCTCTTGTCTTACAGTATTATTCATCTTTTACAGATTTCAGAAATAAAATATATACATATTTTAGAACAAAAAGATTCAACCTGAATATGAGAAACTATTTGCTTGCTAAAATTGATAATTAGAAAACATAAGCTAGTTGGTATAAGACCAACATACAAATATGCATAATAATGGTATGAGTATCTAATTTATTATAAAAAGATATTTTAATTTTATAATGATTTAAGATACTTTAATTATCAATATTATTAAAAGGAAAATCATTTGAACTATCAAGCTCTATCTCGTAGTTTGATAATATCTCTGTTATAATATGTTTTTGATAAAGACTATATTATCTCATTTTTGAAATAAATTTATAAATATTGCTATGAAAATATTTTAAATTACCCCATTATAGTCATTAATTCCATTTTTGGGATTCAGTTTATCGGCAAATAATTATCAAATCATAGTAATAGCTAAATCTCATATTTGGGAATGTGTATGTTAAGTTCAATTTTGAGATTTTTATTTAATTAAATCGCTCTTATTGACAAATGTTTCAGCCAAGCTTAAAGCTGGATAACACAAATTAAAGATGTGTTTACTTTAACCACATCTCTTCCTGATGAAAGTTGGTGTACAAGCGTACTTCGAGAGGTTAGATGGAAGAAGAATAATGTAATTTGTCCACGTTGTCAGTCTTATAACATAAAAAAAGATGGTCACTACAGATCGTATCAAAAGTACTTTTGCAAGCATTGTAAAAGAGGATTCAATGACAAAACAGGTACGGTATTTCATTATTCACATACACCATTGAAGATATGGTTTTTGGCAATGTATCTGTACTTTGTACTCTGGCCTGGATGTTCTATAAGAGAGGTATCACTTGAGGTAGTTGTACCATATCCAAGATGCTATAGATTTATCAGAACAGTTATGGAAAAATTATTTCATCATCTTCCTCTCTACTGCTAAACTTGATGGTACTGTTGAAGGTGATGAATTCTATATCAAGGCAGGACTGAAGGGTAGGCCATATCATGATGAGATAGTGAAATCAGCAGGAAGAAAACCCAGGAAAAGAGGGCTAAAACCATGGAGAGGGAGAGGTACATTTTACAAGGATCATCCAATGATAACATGTATTCATCAAAGAAGGAATGGAATGACATATTTTGATGTTCCTGTACAACAGTCACTTCTTGATATTATCTGTACCAGAGTTGAATATGGTTCCACCATATTTACAGATGAATATAGAGCATATGACCAGCTGGAAGAACATGGTTTCATACACAAAAGTGTAATCCATTCGCAGAAAGAATATGCAAATGGTATTGTACACGTGAATAACTGTGAATGCAGAAGTAATCTCTACCAGTTATGGATAAGAAAGTTCATGGGTGTAAACAAGTACAATTTACAGACATATTCAAAAACATTCGAGTTTATTCATAATAATAGAACAAGACAAGAAAGGAAAGGTTCATGAAAATTCTTTGTTAATTAGTAGCTGAAACATTCAGAAATAAGAGCGAATTAAAATATTAAATTATTACCTTTATACAACAAATATTTTATTGTTATTAAAGAGTATGATAATAACATTCTCCTTTTCCTATCTCTAAGGATTACTTAACGCCTTCGAAATATTTTGTAGACCGAGACCAAAAGTAGAAAGTACAAACACAAATGAATACATTACGATTAGAGTACATATCCTCTTTCGAATATTATAACCATAAAATGAGACTAGAAACATTTACAACTCAAATCTATTTCCTTATTAGTCATTCCACAATCACTTCCATACTGAGTCGCCTGCTGATTCATCATTAAATCATATACTACCTTACCTGACCAGGACCACAATCAAATAGATCCTTCTCCCTTTCCTCCCTTCAACGCAAATTCCTGATGCATCTCCACCATACAATTCATCATTACCATCACCGCCATCTAGAGAGTCAGAATCGTCATGTCGATTTGCGTCACTGTCAGCAGTAACTCTGAGGCACATTTCGGTACCTTCCCATCCGAACATCATTTCCATTATTTCCATATAACTGATCTAGCATCCACTCAGCAACTCTCGGATTGTATCGTCTCCATCATCTCCAACATATAACGTCCGGGTTCTGACAAACCATTCATTGTATCGTCTCCCATCGCTACCCACTCAGGACATTTCTCTCAAATCAGTACCAATTATTAATTCGCCATCACTGACTACCTTCTGATTGTGTCAAGTGTCTTGATTCCTCCGACTCGGGCATCTTTTTGTGGCTCATATGTCGTAGTTGTTCCTCCTCTTAAACTGGAATCTTGATTACTGAGTATTGTTTATTCTGGTCGTCATCGATCACTGATGTTGTTGATGACAAGACCATGCGATCCATGGTTGATATAAAACAATTGAAAAGCAGCAATAGGAAGTATAAATAACATCCGATTAAGCCATAAATTCAATTGCCAAAATCTTCACTTTACTGTTGATTAAATTCAGTCAAGGATACATATAGGCTCCTCAGAATTAAATTCTCTAGAAGTTTGCTAAACCGAGAGCATGTGATACATTTTAATTCTCTAGCACAATAAAAGAAATAAAAACTTATTATTATTAGATCTAACACAAATAACACATAATCTATTAACTGTATCATCTTGTTAAATTATTCCACATTATTCCAAAAAACCACAATAATTATATTCAGATCTTGTTCACAAGTCTGCAATACCTGAATTTGATTCAATTGCAAATGAAATAGAATCAAAATATCCACAATATTATAAAAGATATATCTCAAGAAAGAAGAGAACAAGAAGAAAAGGAATAGGAAACCATTTCAAAACTGATACACATTTCTTAGGATTTTGATATACTACAGACTTGGACATATAACACATATCACATTAGGATTTTGCCTGATTTGGACGCAGCAGTACGCATACAGAATAATATAAGATACGGAACTAATATTCGAGAACATATTCCACTATCTCAAAAATTGTACAACCTAAAAAGAATATTGAGAAATGAAGAGGAGATAGAGGTATATACTTTCTATGATCTAAAGCGTTTATATACGCAAGAACAAGAGATTCCAAGACCCAAATATACCAAGAAAAAGAAAGAATACTATTCACAAAGAACGAAGATATACTGTAAAGACACAACATGGCCAACAATAAAGGAAAAATACTGCATAAATCAAGACATCACACAAGAAAGGAAGACAGTAACATGAATATTTGTTGTACTTACCAACATAGGTTACAATTTCATTTACTGACATAGGTAACACTTTCTAGTTCTGCTAGGAAGTGTATAAAAAATAGAATTACAAACAAAATTTAATTTAATTCATGAGAAAGAATGGACTGGAGATACTGTAACTGATATCTGTGCTAGATACCAGATATCCAGAAAGATCATACTACAAGTGGAAGAACAGGTACCTAAAGTATGGAATAGATGGTTTACAGGATAAAAGTAGAAAACCACACAATATACAACCTGGAAAAGTAACAAATGAGATAGAACAGGAAATACTGGATTTACGTATAACAAAAAGATTTGGATGCAATCGCATAAGATTCAGGTTAAAACGACTGAAGGAAATATCACTCAGTACAAGAACCATCTACAAGATACTGAAAAGACATGGTCTGAACATCCTAGAATGTAAAATCAGAAATAGAAAATACAAAAGATTTGCAATGGAAAAACCCAATCAAATGGTACAGATGGACATTTTGGGACCATTTTACCTTGAGAATTCTACTCAAAAGAACTATTTTATCAGTTGTGAAGATGATTGTTCAAGAAAGACAATCAAGTGAATGGTCTGAAAGAAAAAGAAGTGTAGATGTACTACAAGTACTTGAAGACTACATTGTAGAGAATGGTAAACCTGAAAAGGTAATGCATGATAATGGTAAACAGTTTACATCCAAAATATTCAGACGTTTTCTACAACGTAACAACATTAAAGATAAATCCATACCTGCTAGATATCCACAACTACAGGGTAAAATTGAAGCATATAACAAGATAGTCAAAAATGAATTTTTGGCAATAGAAAATATTCCCAATAGAGAAGAAGGAAAGAGAAGATATTCCATGTTTGTCAAAGCATACAATGAAACAAGAGAACATGGTGGAATCAATGGTCACACACCATCTGAAATGTTTCTTATGAAAGGAAGATTAAATAGTTGTAAGAATATCAAAACAATTAAGCAGATAAAAAGTGTTACCCATGTTGGTAAGTGAATCTGTTACCTATCTCT
>CAWIYT010000347.1:0-4478 GCA_963840085.1 uncultured Nitrososphaerales archaeon | reverse complement strand
TAATATAATGTTAAGGATAATACATGGGAGTCTCAAGAACCTCTGCTTACTGCTCGTCATGGATTATCAGCAGTATCTATTAATGCTTGATTAAACTATCATTATATTCATTGTAGAAACATAATAATAAAACAAAGTAACAAAAGAAGAAGAAGGGAGCTGAACTTCTTCCTTCTACTTCTACTTCCTTTGCATGTATGAAACCAGTGTTTTATTTTATGGCAACTGTAGTTATGTAGTGGTGTTATCGACGAGTTATACATAGAATATATGCACATTGAAATATAAAAATGATTTGTTATATCTGCAATCCAATATCTTCCAATGCAACTTTTTTTATTCTTTTGTCTATTATCTGTCCGTCTAATGTAATTATATTTGTCTATCTATATCGCTAGCGTAAGAGATAATTAATTAACCAAAGAACTATAAAAAAAATAAAAAAAGTTTGTTAGTTTGGATTACTCGGAAGTATATTTAGTAGTGGCAAGGGTGGTGGAGAGAAGGAGGAGGAAAAGGTATTTGGTACTCCTGCTCCATTACTTGATTGGGTAGTTGTACTTGCTACATCATTAGATTGAAGTGCTGCTCCTACATTACTTGATTGAGTTGTTATAGGGGTGGTAGTTATTGCATTGTTTGATTGGGTTGTTATTGCATTGTTTGATTGGGTAGTTATTCCTGTAGTTGCACCATTGACAGCATTACCAGTTGATGGTAGAACACGTCCGATAAAGAAATAATTATTTACTATACACTTCTTTTCTTCTCCAGATTGAATTGTACCAGAACAATCACCTTCTAGAGTAATACAAAATGAGGCTTCTGGCAAACCTCTAGGAGGGTTATGTACAATATGGACTGTTCCATCTTCATAACCATCTTCATTATTTGTAAATTCACAATGGTGGCTTTCAGGGTCAACTTTCTCTGTTACTTGAAATGTTCCGCTCTCAACTATCACACGTTGTCCATCACTATTTCCGGGGAATTCGATATGGCCCTGGGTTTTGTTCAATTTGCATTAGGAAATCTGCTTCATCAAAGAATTGACAGAAATTATCATTTACATTTTCAGGTTCCAAAATTTCATTGCAGTCATCCCATGATATCCAATAATCTGGACTGTCTGGGCCTGGAATTGTTGTTCCAGAAGGCTCGATACAATCTATGGCATCCCCTATTATATGCGGTGTCTTACAAATGAACATTTCTTTCTTAACAGTCAGTATTGGGTCTTTAACTGGTTCTGGTGGTATGTTATTGTATATACATACAACTTTAAAGTCTGTGTCAGAATCTGAGGGTCTCCCCACATCGCTTCCACTCGCGGCTATTTCACCTTGATCTGATGCTTGTGCTTCATCAGTTGCTAGAGCACCAAGAGCTGTGTGATGCACCAATGTCTATGTCTCCATTAAGATTTACATTGATATTGTTACATTTGACATTACTACTACTATCTTTGGATTTGTAGTAGTTGTTATCTTTTCCATATGATTTCTTGTCGTCATGGCTGTTCATTCCATAATCTGATTCATAGTTATTGTCCATTAAGAAACCTTGTGCATATGTCATAAACGATGGAGATAATACAGCAAATGTTCCCACTATCAATACTAATGCTAAAAAGCCTGCGTTAATTTTTTTTGTCGATACTATTTTTCTCAATATTAAATATATTATATTTGATATATCTGAAATACGTCACATCAATAAAGATTTTTTGAAGAAAAGTTGTATCTGTTGATTTCTATTTAACAAGGTAATATAATTAGACAAGTATTTTATTATGGATAGTAAATTCAGGTAATATTTTAGAAGGAAAAAACAGTTGACTTCTCCTGTCTCTCCCTCCCTCTCTTAATGTATCTATCAAATTTTTATATACATTTTTTGTGTTTGAACTATGCCAAATCTTGACCCTTGGGTAAATCAAAATAATAATGATTATGAAAGTATGACTACAAAGACAATAAACAATTTTGAGAATCATTTACTGTCTATTAGAGCTGAACGCCAAGAAATGATACATCCTAAATCACATCCTACCTACAATGAACGTCAACAAAAAATTATAGAATTAAATACAGAAATATTATTATAATAATAAACATTAAATAAATTCTATACTTAAATAACAGATATTAAAAAAGAGAACATACTCTTTAACAATTTTTTATAATAATTAAAAAGATATAATAATTTAAGATAAAAAAAATAAATAAAAAAAATAAAGTTAAAAGAATAGAATCCAATAATAATATTATAGCATATTAAAGTAATAGATGTTCCCTGTAAAAAGATTAGCAAAAATGCATGAGGAACTAGAACATTATTATTTACAAGTTATTACTTATCCAAAAGCAGAGCCAAACTACCTATCCATTGCAAATAAATTGTCAAAGAATCTGTCAGAATTAGATAGTATTATTAAAGATATAAGAAAATACAATTACAATAACAAAAATAATACATTGATTCATATAATAAATAAATAAACTTCTTTATACTATTTATTTTTTTTATTAATTAACCAAAATTGTAATTTTATTTTCTTATTACAGCAAATTTTGCTGATATTACATATCTCTTGCATGTGAAATAATTAACTGGTGGAATAGGAATTCCTAATCCAGGTCCTTAATTTATTTTTTATAAAATGTGGAATATAGAGTACATTCTCCTTTTCAAGACTTGCCTTATAAAATTAGTTGTAAAAAATTTTTTATATGTAGTACATATTTGTCAATTTTTTAACGAATGATAAATGTATATGATAACAGTAGAAACTAATTGATAACATGTTATCATTTAAGTACTTCTTTTTTTATAAATACAGTGGATAATGTCCGAAATTCCTTTAAACAAATTTGAAAAACGGGATTTAATTTTAAGGCTATTGAAGGAAGGAAAGATATATCGGGAGATATGTCGTATTGCTCACGTATCTCCGCGCGATATAAAGCCAATAGCAAAAGAATATGAGAGAAAGAAAAGATTAGAAAATAATAAAGGAAAAGAAATAAAGAATCAAACAAAAAAACATCCTTCTTTAAGTACTCAAGCATTCATTCTCTACCAAGAAGGTAAAAAAATCGATGAAGTTAAAATTTTACTGGACATTCCATTTAAAAATGCTATTCAATATTGGGAACAATATCTTAAATCAATAAGAATGGAAGATTGTTATCAGTTTTGGAAGGAACATAGTTATGATATACCAACATTCTTATCAATAAACAATTTTATGAAAAGAAATAATATTTCTGGAACAGATATTGCAAATGTTTTGAGAACAGCTAATAGATGTAATTAACTTGAACCAGACAATTTTAAATCTTAAGGAGGAAATAGAAAAATTGAAACAAACGAAAAATAATTATTTGTTAAATCAAAACTATATGAGAAATCATCAACTACCGCCATTAGGACCTTTACCAAGATATTATAATTGGTAATTTATTAAAGAAATTTTTTTAACTTTTTATGATTACTACATAACTTTATTTTATTATTAAAATTATTTATTGTAATTGATAATTTTAGGGTCATAATCATAATCTTCTAGTAACAAATCTGATTCAGACATTTTTAGATTAAACCTCCTTTGTTTTCAAAATATATTCTTTTATTACTTTTGAACAAATAGAATAATTTTTTATATGAATTTTTAATTTTCTTGTAATTTTTATATTAGTCTATATATATCGTTTTTATTTTTGTTGTAATTTCTCTAAAATTTGACCCTCTAAAAAATATTATTCTAAGACACCCCATTTTACAAAATATTTATTTTTTTTGTCTTTGATAGAGATTTATCCCCATCCCCAAGTCTCCTTCTGTTCTCTATGAATTTTTCTTCAGAGGTTTCGTTCTCTTTTTCTATTTCTTTCTTTTCATTTGGTTTTTTCTGTTCTGTTATCTCTGTTCTATCTCTTTTTTTACTTCAAAATAGTTTTCAGGATTACCAAAGTATTGTTCTACTAACTCTTCTAGAGAAATCTCGTCTCCCTTAGAATTTTTAATTTTTATAATATACCCTTCCGTAGAATAATATTTTAAAATCGGTTCTAAAACAGAAAGTATAAATACTTGATTTGGAAAACTTGTAGAATTTACAACAATTTTATCTATTTCTTGTGATAAATTATTCTTTTCTTCCAAATAGAATAAATTAATATATTTTTTCGTTTCTATAAGTGGGTAATATATCTTTGCACGTCTATCAATAACACTATCAATACTATCAATATATCCATGATTAAAAAGAGGATAAATATATGATTGTAATAGTTTATGAGTGGTTAAAGTTTCATTATGTTTTTCTTTGTGTTTCTTTATTAGATTCTGGGAAGTTACTGCAACTCTATCTTCCTTTAGTTCTTCTCCTTTACTATTTACTTTTGAATCTATTTTGTCTCCTTTACGCCTACGGCAGGGAGCTCAGCCGAGACGTGATCTGGCGCTCCAACTCA
>CAWIYT010000346.1:0-15345 GCA_963840085.1 uncultured Nitrososphaerales archaeon | reverse complement strand
TTCGAATTTTTTTGAAATGGACCTTTTCTTTATATGTTATTCAAAATGAACTTTAATATAACAAAATATTGTTTATAAAAAAAAGGAGATGATATAATGGAAGAAAACAAAATAAATGCTTTGGCGTATCTATCAGGAGGATTAGGTATTGTATCATTATCAGGAGGAACAACAGGTTTGTATCCAATCATATATGGATTATTAGGAGCTTTAATTCTAGGAGTTGTGTCTGGAATTATAAAAAAATCCTGGACAGCAATTTTATGCACAACAGGGATTATAGTCCTACTTACAGGAATATTTGGCCTATATCCATTTACATATGCATTATTAGTTGCAGTACTAATTTGGGTGATATCAGGAACCTTGAAAAAATATCTTAATGAAAATAACTCCGGAACTTCACCAACTTAACTTTATTAAATATTTTTTTTAAAAAAAATAAAAATGCATAGTGAAGATGATAAAATGGACAATTATAATAAAGATTCAATTGCTGAATGTGAAATATTTGATTTCATGGCCAATCACCTTGGTTTAACTGTAATACACCCGGGAGGGCTTAAAGCAACCAAAAAATTAGAGGATACATTGCAAATTAACAGTAAAACTAAAATTTTAGATATTGCATGTGGAAAAGGTTCAACAGCATTTTACCTGGCGGAAAAATATGGTTGCTCAGTAGTAGGTATAGACATATCTGAAAAATTAATTCAAGAAGCAAATAATACTTGTAGAAAAAAGAAGTTAAATAACCAAGTCAAATTTTTAGTTGCTAATGCAATGAACCTGCCTTTTGAAGATAATCAATTTGATGTGGCAATATCTCAAGGAATCCTTGTTTTTGTGGATGATAAAACAAAAACCATAAATGAAGCATCCCGAGTAATTAAAGAAGGAGGAAAAGCCGGATGGATAGAGTTAAGCTGGAAAAAAGAACCAGATAAAGAATTTTTAGATTCAAGTGTTCAACATTCTTCATGCTTTTTGCTTAAAAAATGCCAGAACATATGAAGAATGGAACAGAATATTTAAAAAATCCAATATCCAGGATTTAGTTACAATAAAAGGGGAAAAAATAACTAGTAATTTCTATGATACACTAAAAGAAGAAGGAGCATTAAACACGATAAAAATAATATTTAACTCTATTAAAAACAGGGAAATAAGGAATAGGATGGAAAAAATGGGTAAGTTTATTGAAAAAAACCATGATTATTTTGGTTATGGTATTTATGTAATACAAAAAACAAAAATATCTACATGATGGTAATTTATGACAAAAGAAAAAATTCTATTCATGTGCTCCCGCAATGCTTCTAGATCTCAGATGGTAGAAGGCTTTTTTAGAAATTTCTATGGGGATGAGTTCCAAGTTTTTAGTGCTGGTAGTAATCCCCAGGAAATTGATCCCACAACAGTACAAGTAATGGGGGAAGTAGGAATTGACATTTCCAAACAAACCTCAAATAGTTTAAATGAGTATAGGGACGAGGAATTTGATTATGTTGTAATAATATGTGGAAACGAATATAATGCTTGTCCCTTCTTTTTTGGGGGTAAAAAATTATTCCTAGAATGTCTTACAGATATTTATCCCTTCAATGGATCGGAAACAGAAGAGATAGAGGTTTTAAGAGAGATAAGAGATGAAATTGGTGATTGGGTACAGGATTTTTATAATTATAAGATTTGTAGTACCGACCCGAAAATACTTGAAGAAAATAAGTGTTGTGAAATTGAGGATGGTGAATGCTGCCCACCTATTGATTCCGATAAGGATAAAAAATCAAATTAATTATGGGAAAAATTTTGTTACACTTCCATGGTTTTTTGGATAAAAAAAACGGAGTTTAGTATTATGCAAAAAATAGCTATAGCCTCAATTTTGATTATTCTCGGTTTAATAGAGATTTCCTTCCCCCTTTTAGGATTAATTCCAATCGCTGTCATTTCCGGATTCTTAGCCCTTATGCTAGGTTTTGGTCTTATATTAACTGGAATATTTAAAATAGGCGAAAATGATCCACCGGTAGGGATCGTCATGCTTATATTGGGAACTATTGCCATTATTTTAGGGATTGGACTGTCATTTAACCCTGCAATATTCAGTGGGATAAATGGTTTCATGATCTTGATAATTGGTTTATTCTTAATTATCGAAGGTATTGCCAGAATTCTTTCAAAAACTAAAGATATATGTGGAGTTAAAAACATCATCATAGGCATATTAATCCTAGTTGTAGGAATGTTCTTCGTCTAATTATACATGGATTATAGTAATTTTAATCGGTATATGGTTATTATCCACGGGTTTAAGGATAATTTATTTGAGATTGAAACATTGACTCCTAACACATGTATAAGGAATTATTAAGAAAAGTTTGAAACTGCTGATTTTCTTAGATAAAATATGTGAGCAATTCCATATCGATATTATGAATATGATAGAAAGTATTATGGAGTAGAATTTTAGTATTAATATTATTAGTATCTCCAATATCTACAATATCAGAATACATGACCTTCAATATGTACGTTTCAGTGCCAAATTAATTCAAAATAGTAACAATCCGTATTATCAGATTTCAGTATATTCAACAGATCGTAATATTACCATGTATGGTGAGAATGTAGATGGAGGAAAGGTTGATGCCACAGAAAAGGTGAGTTTTTAGGTGGAATGGGATTGATAATATTCTATAAATCTTGTATTTAGAAAATTTGGTGAAACTAAAATGAAATTCAAAACGAAGAGATCGAAAAGATCAATATGTACAGGATTTCATAAGAACACGAGGACTGAGAGAATCCTCTCAAGTAGTTTATGTAATCCGACTTAAATCTTACTGCCAGTTTCTGGGTAAAAAACCTAAAAATCTTCCGGAATTCGAGAATTTTATCTATGAATAGTGTAAGTCCCAATGGTAAGCACGATGCAGAAGCAGTTATAACTGAAGAATTTCAATCTATTAAAATTTAAATTTAAAAAATTCTCTACACTTCTTTAAGGGATTCCATTAGGGCATAGAAATACTTTGATTCCTTAGTTTTATATAATTGGTACCATGCTTCGAGTGTTTCAGCTTTCATTACATCTATTCTTTTTAATACTTCATATGAAAACTCTAATGGGGCAATACCACTGGCTGTTATTAGATTATCATCTGTAACTGCTGGCTGATTTAAATAGAAATTTTCTCCGGTGTATTCAGGACAAAACATTTTTAAAAATTCTATATCATTACTGGTATGGTTTCTATTATTTAATATTCCTTTATTTGCCAAGGAGACTGTGGCTCCGCAAATTGCTGCAATAATTACTTTTTCATTTATAATGCCAGAAACAATATCTAATATTTTTTTATTTTCCTCTTCCATCCATGCGTCTGCTCCAGGTAAAATAAATAAATCACCTTCCTTAAACCGGATATTATCAATACTCTCATCTGGAGCAATAATTATACCTCCCATTGTTTTTATAGGTTCGGTAGTATTCCCAATTTTTATTAACTCAACAGGTGGTTTCTTTTTATCCAAATATCTGCCACTATTTAGTTCAGCGGTTAAATAACTAATTTCCCAATCCGCTAATGTATTTAATACGTATATATATGCATTCATAAAATTTCATTACACATCAATGTTTATAATTTTATTGTTTTCTGGTAAAAATTCATGAAAAAATTGATTTTAAGTATTTTTTTGGTTTTTATTTGCTGTTTTGTGAGTAAAATTTATATACTCCTTTCAATAGTGTGAGATAATACCTAAATTTCTAGAATATTATGAATAAAATCGACCTAAAGATTAAAAATTTGTCTTATATATTTTAATTAATTCCATTTTACTCTTTTAATTTTATAGGATATTCTTGTGTAGTATCAAAGTAATACTAATATAATGAAAATGATATAAAAAATTCCAAGGTTTAGGATAGGAATGGAGTTAATTCCACTTCTTAGAAAATATTGTTTTCAGAAATAACCATTAAATAGATTCTAAATTAGAGCTATCTATTTGTATACTGATTTGAGTAGTCAAACTTTTTACTTTGCTTAACAAGCGTAACCCTCTCTTTATATAGTTGATTATTAAACTAATAAAATGGTTTTTTAAACCATTCACTTACTTTCCAGTCCATCCAAGTGATTTAATCAGTTGATCTCCTAGAAGTTCCTTTAGGGAATTTAGTTTTCCCTGGTTTTCAACTTTTAAGAGAGGTTTGCATTGATCTAGAGTGCTGTCACCTGAGAGAAGTTTCATTGAAAATGCCATGCACGTGGCAGTTCCACATTCTTCGCAATTGGTCTGAGGTAGGCAGTTATAAATGTTTAATGGCCCGATTTTTGACAGTTTTTCTGATAGATCATTACTAACTTCCCCATTTTCTTGTTCAAGATAAGATTGGTTTATTTTTTCCATAAATTCTGTGATTATTTTTATACCTTCTTCTGGGTTTCTTGTGTTCATCATCATTATTTTACCAGATGGGAAAAACGTTATAACCCGTTCATGTGTATTTATTGTTAAAATCTTTTTGTGCTTGATATAGTTTACTTTTCCTGGTGGGAATTTACCTGCAAATAGGGGCATTACCTGATCTAATGTTGAATCAAGTTGCATAGCTAGTTTAATTCTGCCTTCTTCTGCCATACACGGCATTATTTTGGTTATTGCAACGCTTTTTACAAGGGAACCATCTTCAAAAATATCATATTTTAATTCTTCCATTTCCATTTTTATTACCTCTTAAATTTTTATTATATGGGTTTTTGATTTTGAAAGGTTGTAAAGTGTTTTACCATCTATAAGTTCTGCAATTTCAATCAGATCTTCATATTTAATTCCTCTTTCAATTAATGAATTTAAATGTACGTATAAAGTTCCATTGGGGAATATTGAATAAAGTAATTCACTTAATGAGGGATATTGGATTAATTTTTCTGCTATTTGATTTTTAATTGCAGAATAAACACCGTCACCCATTAAAAGAATATCAGATTTTATTCCCTTATCCAAACTTGCAATTGCAATATAAACTCCGCTTAAAGCATTTTCATGTCCGTAAGGAGCTTTATCTATGATAACTAATGAAGAAGTCATGTTAACTACCCAACAATACTACTTTACTATTTTCATCCATCCATTCTGCAAGATCATAAACACTTGTTATTTCAACCTTTTCTAAGTAATCTGATTCATCTAAGTATCCTCTTGCTGCTGCACATCTTATACATGCCCTAATTTCACAACCATTTTTTATAAGTTCTTCAAAATTATTTGGAAATATTTGGTAATATACGGGGGTCCTGATTTTTTCTAGATAAGTGTACACCATCCATGTATAGGAATATTTTAACTCCATATCCTATCTTTAGTGCTGTTTTTGCCATGTTATAACCAATATCTGCATATTGTGATATATATGGACCATCTATTAGCACGATAACCATTACTTTTTGATTTGATAAATTTTTATTTATGTTGTCCTTCTTTTTCATTTGTCAACTCATTTAATTTTTAAAAACTAACAACCTGATTAGAATTTTCCATAATATCGATTATAATATCATCATATTGAGAAAACATGACTAATCCTTCTTTTATATTTTCATTTTCAATTCCTCTTGCTTTAAGATCATTAGAAGATACATAAACCTTTGAATTTTTAAGAAGTATCTCTAAATCAGGATTAAAATAACTTTTGAGGGCACAATAAACTCCGCTTCCTAAAAGATAAATTGAGATTTGATCATTATTAATGTACAATTGAGAATAATCTATAAAAGTTTTAAATCCCTGTTCCGATGGACTTTTTGTTAAAATGAATCCAATCTGCATAGATGGCCTCCATAAATAAATATTAATATTATTGTTTTTTTTTAATGCTGAGCTTTGGGTAAATTTCAGATATTTTTTTATAAATTTGTCTATGATTCGTTATAATAACGTTTCTGGAACCATAATGCAACATTAACCAGACTTATGAGTACTGGAACTTCAATTAATGGCCCAATTACTGTTGCAAATGCTACTGCAGAACCAATTCCAAAAACAGCAACAGAAACTGCAATAGCTAATTCAAAGTTGTTACTGGCAGCTGTAAATGATATTGTTGTTGTTTTAGAGTAATCTGCTCCGATTCTGTATCCTAAGAAAAATGTTATGAAAAACATTATAACAAAATATAAAAAGAGCGGAATGGCAATACGCACAACGTCTAAAGGTATTTGAACTATAAAATTACCTTTAAGGCTGAACATCACTACAATAGTAAATAACAATGCTATTAGTGTAATAGGGCTGATTTTAGGGATAAATTGATTTTGATACCAATCTTTACCTTTTCTTCTTATTAAGACAAATCTTGTTGTTATTCCTGCTATAAACGGAATTCCAAGATAAATAAACACACTTTGTGCTATCTGACCTATACTGATATCTACAACGCTTCCCTGTATTCCAAAGACTGGAAGAAGTAATGTAATGAACACATAGGCGTAAATACTGTAAAATAATACCTGAAAGACACTGTTAAATGCTACAAGGCCAGCTGCATATTCCGTATTTCCCCTTGCCAGTTCATTCCAAACTATAACCATTGCAATACATGGAGCTATTCCTATTAAGATTAAACCAGTTACATATTCGGGATATGCACTTAAGAAAACTACTGCCAATATAAACATTAAAATAGGGGCAACCACCCAGTTCTGGAAGATAGCTAACCCTAATATTTTCTTGTTTTGAAATACATCGCCTAATTCTTCGTATTTTACCTTTGCAAGTGGGGGATACATCATTAAAATTAAACCTATAGCAATAGGTATGCTTGTTGTACCAACTGAAAACATACTAATAAAAGATTCAACTCCTGGAATGAAGTATCCAATTGAAACTCCAAGTGCCATGGCTAGAAAAATCCAGAGTGTTAAAAATCTGTCTAAAAATCCAAGCTTTGGAGTATCGCAAATTTGGTTTGTAACCTGACCTGTAATATCGTCCTTCATTCTATCACCTATTTATTGACGAGTTATTTTAGAAGTTCATCAATAATGTCAAAATTTTCAGACAATTGTAATGTGTCCATACTCCCTCTTTACGCCATTTTAACAAACCAGCATTTTTTAAGATATTCAGATGATGAGATACTGTAGGTTGTGGTTTATCAAGGGCTTTCATTATCTCACAAACGCATAACTCACCGTTTTTTAAGAGGTAAATAATTTATAGCCTTGTAGGATCAGCAAGTGATTTGATTATATTCCGCATTTCTTTGTATTTCATCTTTACTCGGCATTTCTGATAATATCTTTTCTAGATCCTCAATATGAGAGCAAGTAGGTTTACCCTCTTCATTAATTTCACATGGTTTCATAATGAATTATTAAAACAATAATATATTTAAATATATGGATATTATATGCAATTTTTATCTAATGTACTTTGTCAATGAGATGTTGCGAAACAAACTTAAACAAATTATTCAACTTTATTAATCCGCTGATGATTTAAAGTATAATTTGATGGATTTTGAATTGTAATGTACTTTAATATTATGAATAAATTAATATGGAAGTAAAATGAATTCCAATTTAATACTAAAATAAAATAAAAATGTAGGATGTATAAAGATAGAAGTTATTAGATCAGTTTTATTTTTTATACTTGCAGGATTATGTGAAATAGGTGGTGGATACCTTATATGGCTTTGGCTACGTGATAGCGGAAGCTTCTGGATTGTAATCTTAGGAGGAATAATCCTTTTTTTATATGGTGTTGTTGCAACATTTCAACCAGCAAATTTTGGGAGAGTATACGCGGCTTATGGTGGAGTTTTTATAGTAATGGCCATAATATGGGGATGGCAAGTTGATAAAGTAGTTCCCGACAGGTTTGATATCATTGGAGGAATGATTGCCCTTGCGGGAATGACTGTAATAATGTTCTGGCCAAGAAATTAAAACAAGATGATAATTGGTTACTTTATATGGATTAATTTGTATTTTGGAAGTATTTTTTTCTTAACTTGGACATTTTAGTCGTACATCATTAACTTTCTTGTAGTTATTATGAGAATAAAAATGATCTATAAGGGGATACAAACCAGATTATAAAAGTGTGCCTGCATACTTACCTCTTTTGGTTCTAATAGAAATTATCAAATTTCTGAATTATTTAATTAAACAGTAATATTAAAATTGGTAAAATGATATACAAAATACGGGGTTTAGGATAGGGATATGGTTAATTCCACTTCTTGGGGCTCAAGATTAATAATTTATACTATTTTAACAATAATCTCATATCCAATATTGGATGTGATTATAGACTCTACATTTGCCAATTAGATATTAAATGATCCTACAAAATGAAATGAAAGGTTGCTCTAAACAATGAGTTTGAAATTGTTCTCGTGTTGGTAACAATTTTTTAATTATAAACAAAATGAATAAATCTAGTTTTACACTTGCAATATATGACTAGTTTTCGTGATAATAGTCACTGATTGTTCAACTATTTATTTTTTTATTCTCGCTTTAATTCAAAACAGTTCAGTATTTTAGAATGTAAAAAACAGGGAATCGTATATAATATAAAATTTTGTAATAATAGAATTCCAAAAAAAAGTTTCATATCAACATAGAAAAAAATAAAGAATTAAATCTTGAACCTTTTTTTGAGTTCGTCTCTAGCTCGTTTCTCTATTTCTTTTCCGCCTTTATCTTGAACCTGCTTTTGCAATTCTTTCGTAGCCTTTTTAGTAACAGAATCAAGTAGTCCCATATTTTTATCTCCTTAAAGATTCATTTATTATTTCGTGAAGAAAAATTCCAACCTGTAGGATTATATTCGAAATTAATATCGGTTATTCCTATTGATTAAGTCTCTTAAATGGTTGAATTGTCTTTCGAAGTCATTTAGTCTATCGCTTAGTTCTTGGTTTTTTTACGCAGGTCTTCCATGTCTCGGGTCATTCTGTAGATTAGTTCATCTATCTCAGAACCCCCAGAAGTTCTTCCGGAGGTTCTTCCTGTAGCCATTCCTGTAGCTTGTTTTTGAACTTGGTCCACTGCACTATCCATAATTTTTTTTGGATCAAATAGTCCCATATTTTCACCTCTCTTTTTAGTAAACATCTCTATTTTCTACTAATTCTATAATCTAAGTATTTTATTAGTTAATAATATGATTTAGTGGGAAAATAGTCTTTTTATTGTTGTGTTTCAAGTTTAGTCAAACTTATTAATGGTATTTGGTGTTTAAAGACTGTTTTGTTCATAGAAAGTATAAATTTCATCCTAAATATTTTAGTTAATTAATGTTACTATTTGTTTATATTATATAAAGTTTATTATGAGAAATTTTTTTTGAATTAATTATACTCATTTTCAGTGTTTATTTAATTTCACATTTGTTTTCAGTTGGGCATGTATGGACCGTGACCATTTTTATGATTTCTATTTCTTTTATAATTAATTCTTCTACTTTATGTGCGATTTTATGGCTTTCTTGAAGATTTAAATTTTTATCTAATTCAATATGGAGTTCTGCGGAGGAATAATGGACCCATATTATTTATTTTAACATCATGAACACCTTTAACGTCTTTTAAAGATAATACTACTGATTTAACATCTTCAACTATTAGTGGATAAGGCATTTTACCCATAATCGAGTTAACATTGTCACGTGCTAGCTGGAACGCCGTTTTAAGCACCATGAAAGCTATAAATATTGCTACTATCGGATCTAGGAATGTGAATCCAAATCTGGATCCAATTACTCCTATTAGAACCGCAGCACAAGAGAATATGTCAACAGATTGATGACGGCCGTCAGCAATTAAAACGGGACTATTAATCTTTTTTCCGGTTTTAACAAGATAATTAGTCATAGCATAATTTATAAAAATACCAATTAGTGCCATAACTGCAGCTATTAAACCTGGCGGTGTGATGGCTTCCCCTAACAAGAGTTTCTTGTAGACTTCAGAAAGTATTTCAAAGGCCACTATTCCTAAGAATACTACAATTATAAGTCCGACTATCGGTTCTGCCCTTCCATGTCCATACTGGTGTTCTTCATCTGCAGGTTTCATTCCAATTCTAAAGCCCACATAAGCCATCAATGATGTGATAACATCAGATAATGTGTGGGTCCCTTCTGCAACCAAGGCTGTACTACCGGATAGAAAACCCACCAAAAAATTGAACACAGTGAGAAATATATTACCAAATATGGCTACAAATGACGCCTTTCGGCCTATTTTTGCTCTAATATCTGCATTTTCCAATTGTTTCACCACCTTGAATTGCACATAAAAAGTTAATGGAGAAATTGATTAAAGATTTTAAACTTCCTATTCTGCCTATTCATTTTCTGAATTTCTTTTTAAAAATAAAGTAAGTAATTAATGCTATTATAATCAGCGCAAGGCTGATTTCTTCTAGGTATGATATTTCGTTAGCTGCGGTTTGATATAAACTTCCAAATTGCCATCCAATAAATCCAAGTATAAAAGCCCTTACAAGTGTTCCTAAAAATGTTATTATGATATACTTTTTCAAATCAAATCGAATAAACCCGCTAAATGCACTTATGGCTACGCTGGGAATTATAGGAACAGCTCTAACTATAAATAATACGATCTCATCTGAACGACTATTTTCAAACTTCTTCTCTGCCTTTTCTATATCTTCCCAAGAAACTCCTAAATATTTACCCCAACGCTCTAAAAATGGTTTTCCCGCAAAATATGTTATAGTATAAATGAAAAGGGAACCAATAGTCACCCCTAAAGAAGCTGGCAGCACTATATTAATGAAAAGCTTTAAAAACGCATCTGGAGAAATACTAACGCCCTTTAAAACAATGAAACTAGTACCCATTATCACTAATGTAGACGGTACGGGAGCGATTATTTCTTCGATAATACTGGCTATGAAAACTCCTAAAGGCCCGTAAACTATTAGAATATTTTCTAAGTATAAAATAACCTCAGCAAACAAGTTTTTTTCACCTTACAACTTAATTATGTTATAATCATAATTTATTACAATAATAGATGTTTATAAGAAAACTAAGTTTGAACAGCATGATATAAAAAGGTAGCAGTTACTAATAGATAATGATAATAATACATATTTATTTTTTTTGGCAATTCTTTGAATTAGATTAAAGAGTATTATATTATTTAGCAACGAATTTGGAGACAAATTATAAAATTACCTTATTATAATCCCTTGAACGTTTAAATGGTTACTTTAATCTATGATATATCAAAATAGGCCCCTATACGGTTGTTTTGATTGTTAATTATAACTAAAAGTTTAAATAGTATATATTAGAATTATATAACATAATGATAGAAATTTATATCATTATGTTAGAAATATATATTTGGTGGTGGAATTAATGAATAAAAATAAAATGAATAATAAAAGCACTGATCCATACAAAGTAAACAGGGGATTGATCTGGATAGGATCTGTAATATTACTGATATGTGCAGTTTATATGATAATATTGAAGACATTAAACGATATCATTGCTATAGCAGTACTTATAGGTGCACTAATTATCATAACCAGCTTCTTCTCATACATTGGTATGGACAATCCCAAAGATGAACGACTAATGAAAATAGGAACCACCTCGGCAACATGGTCTTGGTTCACCACTCTAGGATTCATTTGCTTCCTTCTTTTCAGTGGATTTTATTCTAATCGTCAGTTCCAACCTACTGAAATATTTGGACTGGTGATTTTTGTCATGGTCAGCACCATGCTGGTGACGAATACTTACTTCAACCTAAAGGGCGATGTGGAATGAAAACTCGGATGAAAGAATATCGAGCAAGATACAACCTTACTCAAGCCCAACTAGCTGAAAAAGTAGGAGTTAGAAGAGAAACCATTGTTTTCTTGGAGAAAGGAAAGTACAATCCTTCCCTAAAATTAGCACATGATATAGCCATGATTCTTAGGGTAAAAATAGAGGATATATTTATTTTTGAAAATGACGAAAAAAAGGATTGAGATAATCTAATTTTAGATTTTGGATCCAGTAGATCTATTCTTAATTTGTTTTTTAAGAAAAATTATTATTTTTATTCAAATATTTCATAGGGAGTATGGATTAAAAAAAGATAAATTATTTATTTAAATTGTTCCTTCTTTAAAACTAATTTTGAATGATGTTCCTGATGATGTATTGAATTCTATTTTTCCGTCTATTTGATCGGTTAAGTTGTTTACTAGTTGTAATCCTAATGAATCTGTATTTTTATAGTCTATATCTTCTGAAAATCCTACTCCATTATCTTTAATTTCTAATAAATAGTTTTCATCTTGTTTATGGAATATTATGCCAATTTCTCCACTTTTACCCTCTGGAAACCCATGTTTTAAACTGTTAGTAACTAATTCATTAACAATTAATCCCAGAGGAATTGATGTGTTAATATCTAACCTAGATCATCTACATCAATATTTAACTTAATGAGACTGGTATCCATTACATAAGTATGATAAAGGTCATTTACCTGTGTGCTAATATAATCACCAAAATCAATGGTTTTAAGATCTGCTGATTGATATAAACGTTCATGTATAAGTGCCATTGACCGGGCACGGTTCTGACTTTCTTTGAAAATATTTTTAGACTCTTCATCTTTAATATATCTGGACTGTAAATTTAACAAACTAGATATGATCATTAAATTATTTTTCACACGGTGATGGATCTCTTTAAGTAGCATTTCTTTTGTATCAAGAGAGTTTTGTAGCAATTTTTCAGTTTTTTTACGACTTGTAACATCGCGAATTATTGAAGTTGTAAATTTATTACCCTTTAGACCCCATGTAGCAATTGATATTTCAAATGGAAATTCGGTTCCATTATTTCTCAAGCCATAAGAATCAAAGGTCTGTCCTTCAAGTTCATGATTACCAGTTGAATTAAATTTATCCAATTTATCGATAAATTTTTGTTTATACCTATCAGGCATTAACATGGTAACATGTTGACCTTCTATTTCGTCAGTATCGTATCCAAATATTTTTTTTAAACTATGATTAACTAAAACAATCTTACCATCCATATCTGTGGTGATAATTCCATCAACAGCTGAATCTATGATTGATTGAAACTTTTCTTGACTTTCAAGAAGTTTGTTATATTTTTCTGTAATATTTTCACTTAAAACTGCAACTACAATTCCAATAGCCATGAATACAAAAACCCTAATAATATCCTCATATAGGGGATAAGATAATTTAGGTGATAAAAAATAACTTAAAATCAATAAAATTGACAAAAATATTGGAATAACTAAACCTCTCCTTTTCCACCAAACAGCGGCTAAAATAATGGGAAAGTAAAAGAAATGTGTGAAAACAGTACTGGAACCTGAAATAAAATGGAAATAATAAGTTAAGAAAACTGAAATGGCCAATAAGATCAATATTATAATAATCTTACAAGACTCCTTTTCTAAAATTAATTTGTTAACCATCTTATCTTCCAAATTTTTTTTTATTCATTAAATGTAAGCCTTTTGGATAACCAAATCCATTCATATACGACCTAAAATATTATTTAAATTAATATGAGAATTCTTAAATAAACTAAATAGGCTGAAATTAATGAAATTGGACTATTTTATATTCTATTATGGTAAAAGTTCAGGGTACTCAATGTAACTAATTTTTGTTAATTTTGTAGAGGATGGCAAGTGCAATTAGTTGGATCATGTTAACTAGGACCAATACAATTTGAGGTCCAAATTCGAAATGGGATACTCTAAACGGTACTACATTAACTATTAATGGTATCACTGTTGCAATTGTAACTAGAATGTTTTGAATAAGAAGAAATGTTGCAAAATACAAGAGACCTATGGTGAATTGAGATTTTATTTCTTTATATGTTTTCCAATACGAATTAAGGAGTCCTAACAACAATAAAACATTTGCAAGGCCCATTGCAAATGCTAAATAAATTAATATCATTCCCAGTGGCCCCATATCTTCTAACATTTTTTTCTCATCCTCTAAAATAATTATAATACAAATTTTTTCTGTTTTAAATTTATTTAAGATAATTTCTCAACTTCATTTAATACATTATAATTTTCTTCTAATTTGGTTGAAATGAAATATAAAGTCCCATATTTCTTTTCTCCGGCTACAATCATGTTGTTCTTTTTTAATATTTTCAGATGGTAACGAATAGTCTTATAATTAAGATTAAGTCTTTCTGCAAGTTTTTGTGCGTTACATGGTCTTTCATTTAATGCCTTAACAATCCTGACGCGATTAAATCCTCCACCAGTACCTGCAAATACCAGCCAAATCTGTTTATTCATATTTACACCATTAATTTATTCTAAAAAATATACTTCAGTTTTAGAAATTTTTCAATTCTTAAATAACCACACCCATCTCTTTATACAATAATTTTTACAGATTTTTTTTGATTTCGAATAAAAAAAAAATAAAAAAAGATTTTTTTTATGTTTTGTTATCTGATAGACATTTTCCATCCAATACTGTGATAATTCTTTCAGCCATGTTTCCTACATATGGTTCATGGGTAACCATGACCAATGTTACGTTCTCTTTCTTATGAAAATCCTTCAACAAGTCAAGGATAACTTCTCCAGTTTTAGAATCCAAAGATCCTGTTGGTTCATCGGCTAAAATAATTGATGGGTGGTTTATAAGAGCACGAGCTATTGCAACTCTTTGCCTTTGTCCACCAGATAGTTTGGTTGGTTTTTGGTCTACTTTATCTTCAAGACCAACTGATTTTAAAATGTCCAATGCTCTTTTTCGCATGTCTTTAGAATTTGTATTGGTTTCATACATTGGAATTTCCACGTTCTCAACCACTGTTAAGTTTGGTATCAAGTTGTGCATTTGGAAGACAAACCCTATTTCTTTTGATTGAAATTTGTTCAGATTTTTGGTACCCATCATATCAATACCAGCTACTTTTATGGTGCCTTCATCTGCCACATCTAATCCACCTATCATGTTAAGTAAAGAGGATTTTCCTGAACCAGATGGACCCATTATAGATATGAATTCTCCCTTTTTCACCTTCAAATTCATTCCATTTAGAGCCTTTATTTTTCCATTATCATAGCTTTTTTTCAAATCTTTTATTTCTATGATGTTTTCGTTTTTATTCATAGCGCAGTGCCTCCGTTGGGGATAATCTACTTGCCCTGTAAGCTGGATATAATCCACCTATGACACCAACAACTACAGCAATACCAAATGCCCTGAGGAATATATCGATTGATAAGGACGGTGTAATCACACTTCCGACAGA
>CAWIYT010000345.1:0-10666 GCA_963840085.1 uncultured Nitrososphaerales archaeon | reverse complement strand
TTGTAGGATACTTAAAGAATAATATTAATATTTTTCGACTTTTGAAGACTCTGTATAGGATATCCATCAGAGCTTTTTATGGGAAATAAAAAATTAGGGAGCATTAAAGAAATAATAAATTTATGGTGGAATATATTAGATTGCAGAGGGATAAAGTAATCGATTAAATGTAAATTGTAGGAGTTTGACCGTAGATATTAGCTTTTTTAACAGTAAGCGTCAATAGGCCTTACCTATATTTTCAAAGGGGCCTAGGCTATTATATAGGTAACTTTTTAAAAGAAATACAAGATACTGGTAAGGTCGTTGTACAGATGAAGTTTATGGAGAATTAGATTTTGATCCAACTACTTTCTTTACAGAGGAAACACCCTTACAACCGAACAGCCCATACAGTGCTAGTAAAGCAGCATCGGATTTATTAGTACGTGCATATTCTGAAACTTATGGATTACCTGTTAATATTACTCGTTGTTCCAATAATTATGGACCATATCAATATCCAGAAAAGTTGATTCCATTAACTATTACAAAAGTACTGAAAGGTGAAAACGTACCGATTTATGGGGACGGGAAAAATATTCGGGATTGGCTACATGTTTATGAGCATTGTAAAGCAATTGATTTAATTATGCATAAAGGTATTGTTGGAGATGTTTATAATATTGGCGGACATAATGAGCTAACAAATTTAGAAGTAGCTCAGAAAATTATTTATGCTTTAGATAAGTCACAGCAATTAATTACGTTTGTTCCTGATCGGTTAGGCCATGATAAACGTTATGCGATTGACCCATCAAAATTAGAAAGTTTAGGTTGGAAGCCAACATATTCATTTGATACAGGAATTAAACAAACTATTCGGTGGTATCTTGATAATAGAAATTGGTGGGAAACTATGCCAATCGACAAAAACAAGAAGTCATTCAGCGAGTCACTCATTACGCTTTAATAAACCCAAGCGAATTAGTATTCTTATAGCAATAATAATGCCAGATTCGTGATTATCAAGCCTTGCTCCCTATTTGGAATTTAAAAGAAAAACAAAATTTTACTCACCTCACGGTCACCTTGAATCATTTAGCCTATATAGTTGCATCAAAAATCAAATTGGGATAATTTTTCTGCACAAAAATAGTTCAATGTAATTGCCCAGACCTTCTTAACTTTTCTTCGTTATATTCTAGTTCAATATATAAGAACACATCGTCATGAACTTAGAAAACATTTAGATTCATTATGCTAGTCTTTTGAATTTTTTAAAAAAATAAATAAAAATCGCTTCACTCTTCTTTTTCTCTTACCATACTCACCACTTTTATATGCTGACAATATTTATGGTTAGTTATAAGGTTGTGATTTAAGAAATAATGGTTTGTGTATAATTTTTGATATTAGAACGGGCACTTAAATATGATGAGGAATTAATTGTAATTTATATAAAATATTTATTTAAAGGATACGGATTTTCATAGGCAGGTTGCGAAAAATTACTTACTATAAAATGCTATAAAATATTTGATAATTGTATAAATATTGCTGCTAGAGTATACAGTCATCAAGTTGGAAGGTATTTAACCGTTGACATGCATCCCGAATCACTTGGACTTCGGTATGGGCAGTAGGATCGTTTAGTCTAGTTACGTAATTTTGACCAACACCGATAATTTCTCCATTTTTAACGACAATCGGCCCAAAGGGTCCACCTGTGTTTCCTTTCACATTTTCTAGTGCAAGTTGAATGGCCTTAGTTATGAATTGCTGTTCCATCATTCTTTTCCCCATTTCATAAGAACTCATTGTATTGGATTAAAAATGGAAGTGGAATTAATCCATCTCTCCATCTTTACTCGAAAAAAAGACAAACATTCTTGAAACATGGGGTTCTGATGTTTCACCATTTATTTTCAATTATAGCTGACTGGTAAATATTAAGAGAACAAGAGAATGTGGGACTACCCCCATTTTTCTAGAAAACATTTTAGTTTTTAAAAAAGAGTAGAACAGATTTTAAAGGCTTTACGTTCAGAACATTTGAGCTGAGATTAGGTAGATGTTTTGTAGTTTTAACGGTTTTCCAAATGATTTACTTTCTTAATATTTACCCAATCTTCACACTTTCCATATATTCAAAGGGAAAGTGTGTTTTGATTTGAATAGTTTGCCAAGTGATTCCTTCGGGGCCCTTTTTTCAATAAACCCATGCATTCAGCAAGCACTTTTTAAATAGAATTAGAGAATTTAAGCATCATGTATAGACTGTAATAAAGTTACCATATTCTAAATAGTTAATTTAATGTTATATGTTATGGAACAGGGATAACCCTTAGTAAGGATGTATTTTAGATAATTGTACTATAGGGTTCTGACCAATGTTTTTCTAAATTTTGGGTATAAAAGACTGAGAAAAGAACAAAAATATTCTTGTAATACATCATCCAATTCAGCATGAGAATAAAGGAGGATGAGCAAAAAATGGAAATTCTAGTACCGAGAAGTATTAACAAAAATTGGGATAGACAAGTTGAATCATTATTTCAAGTTAAACCGTTAAAAAGTTTTAGTGAAGAAAGCATACAATTTATTAAAACTTTATCAAAGGAACTATTAAGGGAAAAAAATATAAAAATTATCCGGAATTAATGGCAATGGCATTTTGGATGAGAGAATCTCATTTATTGGATATAAAAAGAGATTTTATAGAAAAAAATGGTAACAAAAATTGGCTTCCCCGGGGAGTCGTGCTGTATTTTGCTCCATCCAATGTTGATTCTATTTTTATTTATTCTTGGTTTATCTCTATGTTAGTTGGAAACTTGAACATTATTAGGTTGTCACAAAAGAGAAGTGAACAAATTGGAATGTTACTTCAAGCCATTAATCACTTATTTGAACAAGAAGAATATCAAGAGATTAGAAATCGGACACTCATTCTTAGTTATGAGCATAATGATGAAATTACAAAAATGTTATCTGAGCGTTGTGATGTACGAATGATTTGGGGGGGAGACCAAACGGTTCAGAAAATCAGATCGATTCAGGCCGCACCACATACCTATGAGTTGGTGTTTACTGATAAAAGTTCTATGGCAGTACTGAAAGCGCATAAAGTAAATAATACTTCCGAAAGTGATTTGAATCAATTGATACATCAATTTTACAATGATGCGTTTTGGTTTGACCAAATGGCTTGTTCTTCCCCTAAAATTATTATATGGGTTGGTAATGAGAACGAAATATTTTCAGCTAAAAAGGTGTTTTGGTCTAAATGCAAAGAATACATTTTAAGAAAAGGAACTAATTTTGATCCTGCAGTTGGAATCACAAGAATGGCAACGGGATATAGTTATGCTGCTCAAGGGTTTACACAAAGCTTATTAACTGATAAAACAAATTTGCCATATCGAATTGAAGTTCATTCCTTGAATAAGGACATTAAAGAGCAACATTGTGGCGGTGGAACTTTTATAGAACTGAATTTAGCAGATCTTTATCATTTAACGAAACATTTGACAAGAAAGGATCAAACATTATCTTATTACGGTTTCACGAAAGAAGAGCTGATACAGTTCTCATATCATTTAGGCGGATTAGGAATTGATCGTATCGTACCTATCGGAAAAGCGCTAGATTTTCAAGAGACATGGGATGGCTATGACTTACTCGTTCAGCTAACAAGGGAAATTACGGTTATGTAAGTTAATGAAATGAATAGAGATAGATTTTAGGAGGCAAATCCATGAGTGAAATTGTCATAGTAGGTGCTGGAGATCTTGGAAGGGAAATTTATTATTCAATAATACAAAAAAATTCTTTTGAAAAAAATGATCAGGTTATTGGTTTTGTCGATCAGAATCCAGAGAAGGCAAACACAGAATTAGAGGGCATCAAAGTATATTCATTCGATCAGGTGAAAAATTTTATCAAGCAAAATATCTTTTTCATTATCGGAATTGGGAATCCGAAATTTTCAAAAAAGGTATACCTTGAACTCATTGATTTAGGAGTGAAAAACTGGATAAGTGTATTTCATCCAACAGCCTATATAAACCAGAATTCTATGATTGGTAAAGGAGTTTATATTGGGGCCAATACCACATTAGCAATAAATGTTCATGTGGACGACCATTCGATTATCAATCAGAATTGTTCGATTGGGCATGATGTTATAATTGGCAAGCATTCAATTATAAGTCCCGGTTGTATTATATCCGGTAGAGTGGAAATAGGAAACTGGGTTTTTATTGGGTCAGGTGTAGTTGCTGTTCCTGGGATATCGGTAGGAAATAATGCTGTAATTGGAGCAAATACGTTATTAAATAAAAGTGTCTTACCAAATCATCAAGTTATGAGTTCTGTAAGAACATTTACTGTACCTATTGAAGAATCAAAAGAATTTGACTAATTTAATATCTAAGGGACTTTAGGTTGAACGGAACCCTAAAAGTTAGACACGGATATTTAGGCGTTTCCTGGGGATGATCGCGGTATTGTACCGGGACTCATGCCTTTTAATTTTTCTTAATTCGTTTGTGATTGTAATTTTAAATATCATTCTCTAATTCTAGTATAAAATGCTTCATGCTCTCAAATTCCTTAAGATTTAGTAATTCGCTCATTTAAATAAACCAAAGATATACTTTTAACATGTTAACTAAATAATAACAATAGTCCCGGCCTCTATGAAGGTGGGGACTAGACGCTTACCTTTAATTTGTATAGAAGGTGCTAGGAATCATGGTTTATTAAATATTAGCGTATCGGACTTCTTTGAAACGCAGCATAAAGTGCTATATATTGAAGAACAGCTAAAAATAGCTAATTTTTTCAATGCAATTAATAAAAAAATTCAATTAAATGAAGACAAACTATTGCAACTATAACAACAAAAACAAGCCTTTATGCAACAAATGATCATCTAATCATACAAACACAAAACAGCACCTTTCTCATTATTAAGGAAAGGTGCTGTTACTTTTTTAAAGAAACCTCATTTACATATGATACAGTTCTCCACACCATGTTAACTGGCGGTTTTTTAGCGTGCTAAATTTTAATAAGTCTCATACAATGTAATACAGAATATTTTTGATTTTATTGATATCATTATTTTTTGAATATAACTAATTTTGATTGGAGCTGAAAACTTGAGAAAATCGTTTTATTTTAAAATCACCTCATATATTCTTTTGATCCTATCACCAACTATTTTGTTGTTACTACTATCTCTCTATTCGCACAACAATGTATTCAAAGGAATACCCGTTTGGAGTGATGAAATTAGTTATTGGCGTGAGGTCTTTTTATTTTTAAATCATGGTTTCAAAACAGGGTATATGGGTCTAGAGGAGATGATTCCAAGAATAGGAGTTTTCAGCACACACGGTTTCTTTCCAGCCTTTATTTATTTTCCATTTGCTAAAATCTTCGGTTGGGAGGCAAATGGTATTGTTATCGCAAATTTAGTTTTCATTACTATTTGTTTTGTAATCTTAATATTTACAATCAGACCGACATTGAATCAGACTATAATGTTTATTGTAATATACACATTTTATACTCCTATTTTGCTATATACAGCTTCTTCAATGACCGAAATTTTAAATTATGGCTTATTGATACTTTTTTTCTCATTCTTTTACAGGTATTTCCATGCAAGTTCAGAAAAAGAGAAAAAATTTTTTTTAGTATTGTTGTTATTAACGGGAACAGTTTGCGCATTTTATAGAATAATATATATCATCTTATTTCTACTACCTTTGGTTATTTCGTGTAAAACCATAAGGTCAAAAAAGTTTCTTTTCTATTTTTTAATGTGGATTTTTTATTCTGGTATTCTTTATCTTATTTATACATTATATACATCACCTTATCCTTACGGTGTACTTTATAATGTATTAAATACTGGAAATATAAATACATCAATTCAAATGATATTAGTAAATATTAAAAATAATACAATAAATTTTTTGAGTATTAATTACGGTGATAAAGTAGAATTTTTTCAAAGATATTTCTATTTATTTTTGCTTATATTGTTTTTTGTAATAACTGTATTTAATGTGAATATTAAAAAATTTAAAAAAGACTTTCTTGAAATTTCTATTAGGGGAAAAATTGATAGATTTTATTCAATACAATTTATCTTACTTTTCTTACCATTATTAATTGTAATTACAATTTACGATGTTTATGGTTACAGAGATTATCGCACTTTAGCTCCATTTATATGGGCTACTATGTTAAATATAATCCTTTTTAAACGTAAAACAATTATCACATTTATGAAACCAATATTTATCCTGTATTTTTTTATTAATATATTATTTTTACCATCTGTTTTTCCTGTGAAAGAAGAAGCCCGATATAATTTTAAATACGAAAAAAACATAAATAAAATAAATGAAATAGTAAAATATGATGAAAATGCAAAAAATCCTTTTGAGAATACACTTTTAACTGATAGCCCCTTTGATTTCACTTTGTGGTCAAATTTGAATCCAGGTATTGGTATACAATATCGGCGAATTAAAAGAAAACATAAAAAGTAAGTACATTTTAGTTAATATAGATAGACAAATAAATGGCTATATTTCTAAAGGGAAAACAGACTTTGGATATCTATATGTTAAGATTGATTGAGAATTTTACTACATCTTTATAAATTACCCGATAGTTTCCTTGTTATTCATACGTAAAACTTCCCCTTAAATGATGATACGCAACTTTTTTGGTGAATAATCCGTTTATAAACACTTTTAAAGTCACAACACTTCGTTTATTCGTAAGCGTCAAATAGCGCCCACCTATGCTTGAGGGGGGCGCTATCGTTTGTACTTTAAGTAGATTTTGAGGGAACACGACAGTTCAAAGGAACTGTTTCAGTCCATGGTTATAAAGTATCTCTTGAATCCTGGTAATACCACAGAGATTGACGTTCTGAACCTGTTATAAAAAAACTGTTATTCTACCCAAAACACAAGACTCATGTCACCTTTTTTTGGAGATTTCATACTATGATGCTGAGCCGCTAATATAGCTTTTCTTACATGCATTGATAATTTATAAACAAAAGAGGGAGAAAGTAAGTAATGGGATATGTATATATATTCGGAACGATTTTTTTTACGGTTTATGGTCAGATCATTTTAAAGTGGAGAATTAGTGATTACGGTTCTCTTCCACTTGAATTTGGTGAAAAGCTATTATTTTTACTTAAGTTATTCCTTGATCCCTTCATCTTATCCAGTTTTATTTCTGCCTTCATTGCCTCACTATTTTGGATGGCTGCTATGACAAAATTTGAACTAAGCTATGCATATCCATTTATGAGTTTATCTTATGCATTTGTTTTTTTAGTATCTGTTTTTTTGTTTCATGAACCTGTTACCTTTAATAAAGTAACGGGATTAGTCGTAATTGCATTAGGTGTTATACTAATTAGTCGATAGTTTAATTCTATATAATTCAAACAATTTCAAATTAAATTTGGCAAATTAGCCTTGTTATAGTTAGAAGTCCTACGATTCATGGCTGCTGTTGACTTTTGAAAAGTTTAGATTTTCTTATTTTAACTTTAAGAGTTTCTTCAAGAAGCTCGATCATCGAGTAATTCCCTGATAAGTGATCTTGAACAGCAGATAGTTTAAGTTCCTTTGAGTAATGTTTCCTGCCATTAGCTTTTTGAAGTCCCTCCATTCCTTGTTCTTCATAAAGGTATTTCCATTTTCGAACAGTAAAAGCAACAACATTATAATGTAGTTTAAAATCATGTGCAGGAAAATCTCTAGAGTCAAAAGCTAATATAAGCTCATATTTTTCCTGGGGTAGAAAAACTTCTCCCCCTTGGTGGCCATAAAAAATCCCAATAAAGTAAACAGATTTTTATTATTTCATCTGTCTACCTTATTGGGAGCATATCAATATTAATGATCCGTTCTTTATTCATTGGTAAATCTGTCTGACGATAAAATTATTTTATAAATATAGCGTCATGTTCTTATTTTCTGTAATAAAGACTTTTTACAATTTGTGTTTGACAATGTAACTCCGTTTGTGTTAGTTCATTCAATCAAATATTGCATGTCATGCATAACCAAATCCTAAACTTACTTTAAGAAGATAAAGAAGGCCACTTAAGAAATGTAAAAAAAGCACAAAAATTACTAAATAAAACTTTTTGTTTCTTTTTTCTTTAAATAAGCTACGTATGCAAAATAAGAAAAGAATATATGATGCTGGAATACGAGCCCATCCCCAGTTACCGTGTCCAAATCTATCTCCTGATTCTGCTAATAGTGAGAATTGGAGAATGGCTATAATTAAAACTACCCAAGAGATTAACACGTACCTGTCTTTTTTTACCTTTGTAAAATAAGTTATAGTATAAATCAACGGAAAGGCTAACGACGTAAGTAGGGATACAGCGATATTCTTGGAGTGAAGATCCCAAACAGCAAATGGTGCAATAATAATTTGATTACTATCTTGATTAGTATTAAAATTCTAAGAAATACTGAGCTAAAAGTAACAAGGTAACTGGTAAGAATATGAGGGATAGAAAATTAAATACTCTAGAAAAACTTATTTCATTATTAATCATTTTTTTGAAAGTTATATAAGAAAGAATGACAAAATAAACAGGTAAAAATGCCAAAATATAGTTCGGCTTAGATACTGTCGTGAGAACTAGTAAAAAGCTAACAATAATAAAATTTTTTTGATCGAAAGAGCTTAAACTTTTAATGGAAAAGTAAAATAGTAAAATTGAAACAGGGATAGAAAAAATAATAGTTGGGTTATGCCAAACATTGGGAAAAATTTCACCCATATACATAATTGGAAAGTTATAAAAAGTAATGGAAGCTAATAAAGCAAGAGATATGCATAATGTAATAACTAATTTTTTATTATCTACTATTTTTTCTAATATAAAAAAAGAAATAATACCTTTAAAACCAACGAGAGCACTTAGAAGTAAAATTGAAACATAGTTTATAACAATTATATTATCACTGTTAAGTGAAAGAAGGTTTAAAGTTAAATGATATAAGGGATAAGTTACTTCCATAAATTCCTTATTTTTTACAAATTCGTGATGCACAGGGTAATCACTTGTAATGTCAAAAACTAGTGTGTAAAAAGCTGGAATACTTAACAAGAATAATATAAAAAAAGTAAGCAATTGTTCTTTTTCTATCTTTTTTTCAAACCAATTTTTCAATTAAAACTCCTCCTAATTTATGATAAATTGATTTACCCAAATACAAATGACTTTTTCCTATATGATATAGGGACAGTACATGCTTACTTATGTTCCATTAAAAAATAATATGACCATAAACTGAAAAAAGATTGTTCAATAAAATGAATACAAAAATAGGGAATGTATAGAGGATATATATAATAAATACTGGGACGAATAAAAAAACTAAATGAAAATAAAACAGCGATAAGTAACCCTCTTTTTGAAAATTTATCATTCATTAATACTTTCATAAAAATATAGCTCGAAGCCGCAAAGCATAAAAACAAACTGGTGGAAGTAAAGCTTAATCTTAAAAATAGATATTGATATAAAACAAACAATGTAACTATTGAAGTTATTTTTAAATAATGATTAGAAACTACCCTATAAATAATTTTTATAACTAAAAATAACGAAAGAGTCTGTAAAGCATATAATAAACAATTGATTAAATGATTATTAAATTCTAGATGCTTATAAGTCATCGCTCTATACAATTTTTCCTCCCTGAAGAAATGAAACCTCAATCATTAATATATGTATCAAGTAAAAAAACATGAATTTTTAATAATAAGATTCTTGTCACCTCATGTTCATAAATTCATAGAATAAGCAGTGTATGGAGAATGTCACTTTGTATCAATCGTGTAAAAATTCCTGGTTTTATAAAAGTAATTCAGGGTTTTAAGGTAGTTTTAATACTTTTAATCAAATGGTCATAAAAAGCTATATGGGAGGGTGGAGAGCATGATACCGTTTAATAAGCCTTTAGTTATTGGAAGGGAAATAGATTACATGAAGCAAGCAATTCAAAAACAAAAATTATCAGGTGATGGTGAATTTACGAAAAAATGCCATTCATGGATTGAAAAGAATTTTACTTGTCAAAAATCTTTATTTACGACTTCTTGTACCCATGCGCTTGAATTGAGTGCACTTTTATCGGAAATCCAAGAAGGTGATGAAGTGATTATGCCTTCTTATACGTTTGTGTCAACTGCAAACGCCTTTGTCCTAAGGGGAGCTAGAATTAAATTCATTGATATTCGCCCAGATACAATGAATATAGATGAAAAGTTAATTGAGTGTGCGATTACGAATAAAACGAAAGCTATTGTACCTGTACATTATGCAGGAGTTGCATGTGAAATGGATACGATTATGGAAATTGCAGGTGAATATAACTTGCTTGTTATAGAAGATGCTGCACAAGGAGTTATGAGTTTCTATAAAGAAAAGGCACTTGGAACAATTGGTCATTTAGGTTGTTATAGCTTTCACGAAACGAAAAATTATTCAAGTGGTGAAGGTGGGGCTCTACTTATTAATGATAAAAAATTTATTGATCGAGCAGAAATTATTCGGGAAAAAGGAACGAACCGTTCAAAATTTATTCGGGGAGACATAGACAAATTGGTA
>CAWIYT010000344.1:0-17269 GCA_963840085.1 uncultured Nitrososphaerales archaeon | reverse complement strand
AACTATACTTATTATCTATATCTATACTTAAGAATCAAAAAAATTCTAAATGAACGATTATTGAAAGTTTTTACTAAACTCGTGTATTTAGGATATTTACTAATAGACTCTAAAAAATACTCTAAACTCCAACTTCGATAGTATAATTGTAATATATTGTCATTTTATAATTCACATTATTTAATAGAATTGCTCGTTAATTTTTCATTCATAATATTGTATCCTATTATGATCTATGACAATAAATCCTCAACGTTGTTGTTAACCTTTTAGCATTCTATTTCTTTTTGCTAATTAGTATCATTCTGATAATATTAATCGTATAGGAACCTGAGTTATACCACTTTTCTTTAGATCGGTCTCTAGAAAGATGCCAAACTCTTTTGATATTAAGGATATTTAACATATGTAATATCTATTATTTTTATAATATTGAAATAGAATGAGGTAACAATTACACTATAATAGTTAGATAGAATCTATTATTTACTTCTAAATATATTTATGAGAACTAAAACTATGAAAAATAATACGATACTATCGTAGTAGTCAAAACAAAGAGTATATAAGAGAAAAGGTTACTAATGATAATATCAATGATAATAATTTAAGACACAAAAGTATTATCAATTTGAAAATTAATATAATATTAGTAATTCCCTTTTTTTATTAATATATTCAAATTAATGGCACTGTTAAGTTAACGATAAATCTATACTGTGGATATCCTATTTCTAATCTGTTATGGCTATTAGATTATTTGAAAGAAACAGGACATTTGCTTTTATTGTAATGTATATTCATTGTATTTGTATTTTCTTGGCCTCAGTCTTAAATACTTCTAAAGCGCTAGTAATTTTTAAGGATAAAAAAAGTTATATTTCTGTATGGTACTGGATAAAGATTGGTACTTTGCAGATCTACAAACGTAAAAGAGTATCTGTATTTGTAATAGATAAGACTATCATACAAATTGGTAATGAGAATTTTTGGTTATGGATTTGTATTGAACTAATTCATAGTTCAGTGCTTGGAATCCACATCTCAGAAGAAAGAAATATGTTTGTAGCAGAAAACTTTCTTCAATCTCTGATTTCCAAATATGGCAGGCATACAATTTACTCAGATAGTGGTACTTGGTACTCACAGGGATATACTTTTCTAAATTTGAAACATAGATTGCATTCCCCTTTAGAGAAGAATCTTATCGAAAGGGTAATACAATACTTTAAAGATAGAACTGAATCTTTTGATGACTACTATCCATGTAATAATAAACAAGATTGTAATCTATACTGACTAACCAAATTTCGCATATTCTTGATATATGAAAAATGCTGATTTTCAAGCATAATTAACCTATCGTATCAGAAAGAATCTGTAAACGAATTTTAGTTAGTCAGTATAGAACACGTACATAATTGAATCAAGATATTCGTATATGCATATAATACTACTACCATTACGACAACAAATAATAAGATTCCATTTCTTGTGGAAGGAGATTAATTATCCTTGTTTACAGAACTGTTAAAATATTCTTAATGTAAAAATTCTATCTTTTTGTAAAGTAAATATTGTTAAAAGCAAATAACCTAAACTATGGAAGATGATCTTACAATTAGTCCAATTAAATTTGCTAATTATTGTAATTTTCAGGTGCTTAAATTTTTAAAGATAAGCTTGTAATCTAAAATAGTTAAGATCTTAATATTATAATAGAGAATATATATATTAAAATTTGTTGAAAATAAAGCAGAATATTTTTTTCTTTTGTTTATATTGTTTTTATATAAAATTCACAATTGAATTCTATAACGTAGTGGCTAAAAATAGATTTTAATAATATGCAATACAAATATGAATTATTAGATAATCAATTTTAAATATTATTGTTGTTGTCTTTTATATAGAAAAAAAATAAAAATGATATCACAATATTTGAAAAGTCTTTCTATTTTAAAAAATGTTATAGTATCAGAAAACATTGATATTGATTGCTTTAACTTGCCATCATTTAATTTGTATAAATATTATATTATAATTGCTATTATGCTTCTATCATCTTCTTTTTCCATTTTTGTTCCTACTTTTGCTGAATATCAAAGTTCATTATCAGAAATAAATTCAACAGATGTAGACTCCTTTAGAATCAACAATATCGAGAAGCAAGACTCCTTTAGAATAAACAATATTGAGAATCAAGACTCCTTTAGAATCAACAATATTGAGAATCAAATCTTATTTAACAAAGCAGAAGCTTTGTATGAATCAACAAAAATTTGATGAAGCAATACAGTATATGACAAAATCCTAAATATAAATCCATCAAATCTTAATGCACTAAATAACAAAGGAAGGGCTCTATATCAGTTAGACAGAGACGAAGAAGCTATAACCTGGTATGACAAAGCACTTACAATAAATCCATCAAATCTTAATGCACTAAATAACAAAGCTACTGCTTTAAAAAATTTAAAAAGATATGATGAAGCAATACAGTACTATGACAAAATCCTAAATATAGATCCATCAAATCTTAATGCACTAAATAACACATCTACTGCTTTAAAAAATTTAAAAAGATATGATGAAGCAATACAGTACTATGACAAAATCCTAAATATAGATCCATCAAATCTTAATGCACTAAATAACAAAGGATGGGCTCTATATCAGTTAGACAGAGACGAAGAAGCTATAACCTGGTATGACAAAGCACTTACAATAGATCCATCAAATCTTAATGCACTAAATAACAAAGCTATTGCTTTAAAAAATTTAAAAAAATATGATGAAGCAATACAGTACTATGACAAAGCACTTACAATAAATTCATCAAATCTTAATGCACTAAATAACACAGCTATTGCTTTAAAAAATTTAAAAAGATATGATGAAGCAATACAGTACTATGACAAAATCCTAAATATAGATCCATCAAATCTTAATGCACTAAATAACAAAGGATGGGCTCTATATCAGTTAGACAGAGACGAAGAAGCTATAACCTGGTATGACAAAGCACTTACAATAGATCCATCAAATCTTAATGCACTAAATAACAAAGCTACTTGCTTTAAAAAATTTAAAAAGATATGATGAAGCAATACAGTACTATGACAAAGCACTTACAATAAATTCATCAAATCTTAATGCACTAAATAACACAGCTATTGCTTTAAAAAATTTAAAAAGATATGATGAAGCAATACAGTACTATGACAAAATCCTAAATATAGATCCATCAAATCTTAATGCACTAAATAACAAAGGATGGGCTCTATATCAGTTAGACAGAGACGAAGAAGCTATAACCTGGTATGACAAAGCACTTACAATAGATCCATCAAATCTTAATGCACTAAATAACAAAGCTATTGCTTTAAAAAATTTAAAAAGATATGATGAAGCAATACAGTACTATGACAAAGCACTTACAATAAATTCATCAAATCTTAATGCACTAAATAACACAGCTATTGCTTTAAAAAATTTAAAAAGATATGATGAAGCAATACAGTACTATGACAAAATCCTAAATATAGATCCATCAAATCTTAATGCACTAAATAACACATCTACTGCTTTAAAAAATTTAAAAAGATATGATGAAGCAATACAGTACTATGACAAAATCCTAAATATAGATCCATCAAATCTTAATGCACTAAATAACACAGCTACTGCTTTAAAAAATTTAAAAAGATATGATGAAGCAATACAGTACTATGACAAAATCCTAAATATAGATCCATCAAATCTTAATGCACTAAATAACACATCTACTGCTTTAAAAAATTTAAAAAGATATGATGAAGCAATACAGTATATGACAAAATCCTAAATATAGATCCATCAAATCTTAATGCACTAAATAACAAAGGATGGGCTCTATATCAGTTAGACAGAGACGAAGAAGCTATAACCTGGTATGACAAAGCACTTACAATAGATCCATCAAATCTTAATGCACTAAATAACAAAGCTATTGCTTTAAAAAATTTAAAAAAATATGATGAAGCAATACAGTACTATGACAAAGCACTTACAATAAATTCATCAAATCTTAATGCACTAAATAACAAAGCTATTGCTTTAAAAAATTTAAAAAGATATGATGAAGCAATACAGTACTATGACAAAATCCTAAATATAGATCCATCAAATCTTAATGCACTAAATAACAAAGGAAGGGCTCTATATCAGTTACACAGAGACGAAGAAGCTATAACCTGGTATGACAAAGCACTTACAATAGATCCATCAAATCTTAATGCACTAAATAACACAGCTACTGCTTTAAAAAATTTAAAAAGATATGATGAAGCAATACAGTACTATGACAAAATCCTAAATATAGATCCATCAAATCTTAATGCACTAAATAACAAAAGCTACTGCTTTAAAAAATTTAAAAAGATATGATGAAGCAATACAGTACTATGACAAAATCCTAAATATAGATCCATCAAATCTTAATGCACTAAATAACAAAGCTACTGCTTTAAAAAATTTAAAAAGATTTGATGAAGCAATACAGTACTATGACAAAGCACTTACAATAAATTCATCAAATCATAATGCACTAAATAACAAAGCTACTGCTTTAAAAAATTTAAAAAGATAGATGAAGCAATACAGTACTATGACAAAATCCTATTTTTTGAACAATAGTATATTAAAACACTAAAAAAGATAAAATCTTTTATCTGAAATAAGAATATATGACAAAGCATTTTCAGTTAAATAGAAATCAGCTTTATCTAACCATGATAATAATGATTAGATCACTTGCGCAATTAGACTAGATATATATCTTATTCTTCAAATCTTCACATCCAATTACTTATGGTGACACACTATTAATTATCCTGTAATTCACAAGACCAGATACAATATCTGAAATATGATCATATCTTTTCAGTCTGTTCCTATATTTTGTACCCATTATACAAAATTTCTTTATCCTACTGCAGATGGTATGCTCTATTATTACTCGCTGTCTGGAATGATTTTTGTTATACTCTTTTTCTTCCTTAGTTAATACTGTATTTCTTTTCTTCTTCTTTATTGGTAGACTATACTTTACAGTAGGAAAATCTTTTTCACATCCTAGATATCCTAAATCAAGGACATTTTCTACCTGTGATGGTGTTATTGGATGTTCATCTTTGTAAATCATATAGTCATGCTGTCTTCCTTTCTTATGATGATTTGATTTATACAGTATTTTTCCTTCTTTGTTGACTATTAACTGTGTCTTTACAGTATGTCTTTTCTTCTTGCCTGAATAGTAATATTTTTTTCTCATCTTGTCTTTTGGTCTTTGTATTTCCTGTTCGGTTGCGTCTATAAATGCCTTAAATTCAGGAAAGTACCTTTCTACCTCCTCTACAGTTCTCAATCTTCTAGTTAGATTGTACAATTTTTGAGGTAATGGAATACATCTTTTAACTAGTGGTTCTATGTGTCTTATATCTCTGTACATGTTACTCTGGTCCAGATCAAATAGAAATCCTGAAAGTGTATGTGTTATGTACAGTCTGTAGTATACAAGAAGCATGAGAAATCTGTCTCTTACTGTCAGTTTGAAATGATTTCCTGCACCTACTTTTCTTGTCCTCTTTCTTTTAGATAGACGTTTTATCTCGTATCGTGGATATCTAGATTCTATTTCCTTATAAATTGAATCAAATTCATCTAGTTCCAGTCCAGTAAATGACCTGAACAATAATGGTTTTCTGGATAATCTGGCATAATTTAGCAAATCTACGAAATAACTGCTAAAAAAGAGGAATATAGACTCTAATTTTGTATATTGCACAAGAGATCTAATATTTACAAAGATTAGTGGCATATAATCTTTATAATTTAGGAAAAATTGATGATGCCAGATCATATTATATGAAAGCATTGAAATAAATGCTAATAGTTTGACTGAAAAAGAATTAACCGTATTAATAAAATTGATGAATGATAACAGAAACAATAAGCAATTTAATTAAGAGCCTATCCCAAAAATAGATAAGAATATAGCTCCTCCTTTTTATCATCTTATCTGTTTAACATTTGAATAAAAGTAAAAATTATGTTAGAACAATTACACGCATTCCAGATGATCTATGGAATGAAATTAAAAATATTTTACCAGATGAGAAACCAGAGAATACGATAGGTTGTCCCATTGTTCCTTAAAGAAAAGTACTTGATGGTATAATGTTTATTCTGAGGACTGGATGTCAGTGGAAAATGTTACCCAAAGAGTATGGTTCTGGTTCAACATGCCATAGAAGATTTCAGGAATGAAGAGAATCAGATATATTTGATAAATTATGGACAAGATTGCTACAAATATACGATTTAAAGAAAGGAATCAAATGGAACTGGCAATCACTTGATAGTATATCAGTAAAATCACCTTTAGGGGGGCAATGACAGGTCATAATCCTACGGACAGAAGCAAATTAGGCAGCAAAGACATATTTTAGTAGATAAAGAAGGCATTCCACTTTCCACTTTTATAACATCTGCAAATACTCACGATGCTACTGTTGCAATTGATACGGTTGATAGCATAGTTATCAAAAGACCATCTTCAAAATCAGCAACAAAATATAGAAACAACAACAACAACGACAAGAATAAGAATAAGAAAAAAAATCAGAATCTATGTCTTGATAAAGCATATCATTCCAAAGATGTAGAACAAGAAATCATCAAGAGAGGATATATTCCACATATACGACATAGAAGAGAGGAGAAGAAGAAACTCAACCGGGGATATCCCACAAGAAGATGGGTAGTAGAGAAAGAACAAATTCATGGCATAACAGATTCAGAAAATTATTTACAAGGTATGAAAAGAAGGATAAAAACTATCTTGGTCTTGTCCAATTAGCAAACAGCATAATAATTTATAGGAGGATAATTTTGGGATAGGCTCTAATTTAAATAAGAAAAATTATCTAAATGTGAACCTTATTCTATGTAAAACAACTTTTCCTAAATTGTATTGATTCCTTTCATATTTCAAAGAATTGATATTTCCTGAATGATTCAATTATATCACCTATAAAAAATTCCAGTTCTCAATTTCAATTCAAAAGATTTTCTAGAAATACATTATATTAGTCAATATAAAAATTATTTAGCAATTAACATATTCTTAAATTTGGTATCATAAACAAAATAATAAGACTATATAATATATATTATAGAATCTGATTTTTCTGATTATTTTGACAGTTTCTTTGACTTATCTACAGTTATTTTGACAGATTTGACTCATCTTTAATATATTAAAGTGAAATAATAATTGCTCTGAATTATCTCCCAATGAAAAATCATCAGTAATTGGAGATTGGCTTAATGGAGAAACTATAAAAGATATTGCTATAAATCACAATATTGGAAGTGAGATTATTTATAATATTGTTAAAAGCTGGAGCAATAGCATTGGTATTGAGAAAATATATGTATTGAGAGAATTGTCTATGTAATTAAAGAGAAATGACTTAACTGTAGGTGATTGTGCTAAATGATTTAGGATAATGATTTTTAAAAGTATGGAATATAAGAAGATAATGAAGAACAGCAAGGATGAAGTTATCATTCTTTAGATCTATTTAAAATATTAAGAGATTCGATAACACCTCAAAAAGTCTTTATATTTATAATTTTTCTAAAATTTCAATCTCTTAAATATCTCAATTTCTGAAAGAAAAGAAGAAAAAGAAGATTAGAAAAGCTTTTATCCAAAATTTATCTCAAAAAATAAATGAATTAGAAAATATAGAAGAGGAAAAAGAAGAACAAGAAATACAAAGGTTATCAAAAATTGCAAAAACACTCTTCAAAAATTATAGATTATTTATTATAGCAAAATATAATTTGGCCTCAAATACGGAATAGATATGGAAAATTTTAGTCTGTAGCTTAATTCACCATTGTTTACTTTTATGCCCCAGTTTGATCTGGTTTTGTTTGTGTTTACAATGCCATGTATTTATTGTAAAGCATAATCTTTAGACCAGCCTCAATTTTCTGTGTACTAAACTTCTTTGATAAGAGATCCTCTCCAAATACTCTTTTGATTGCAGAAAATACTATTTCAGCTATCCATCTCTTCTACCTGCACATATTTCAAATCCTTCCATCCACATCATATCCCAATTTCCTGATAAGTAGGACCTCATCTCTTCTCTTCTTAATGGACAACCTTTTGATCTGACTGACGCATTTTTTCTAATCTTTATTGCTGGTTCTGCATTAATCTTGTCAAGTATGTTAAAGTTATTTCTCTGTTATCATATGCTTTGTCTCCGTGTACACTTTGTCTATATCATATTTACTGCTACTGCTTCCTCTGTACTAGAGGTCCAAACTTTTTTGTGTCATGTACATTTCCTTCTTTAGTTATCCTAAATGATACTACTTTCTTTGACTTTTCGTCTACAGATATATATGTAATTTTACAAACTCCTTTTTCTTTTCACGTTTCCATTTGTCTTCTATATGTAATCACCTTTCTTTGAAATTGTCAAACCTGATACATCAACAATAAGTGTTATAGGATCATCATCTTGAAAATCTAGATTCCCAATAGATGGTTTTATTTTGATGATTCGTCTCCTGTGTGATATGTGTAAAGTGTATCTCTTCAATTCTTCTTACGTAGTCCGATAATCCACGTACTATTCCCTGCACAGTACGGTATGGAATCTTGAAACCAATCTTTAGGAATGCTAAAAACTGTACGTAATTATCAGAATACTGGGATGGTGCTCCCACTTTGTCTTTATATTCATATTCTTGATTTCTTCGTTGTTGGATGATCTGATGAAATCTAAATCTATTAGAACACGTCCCCACGTTCTATCAAAGATTCATTATAATCATGCCATGATTTGTTTGCTGGCATGTGTTAGAATAATTGGAAGAAAATGATAAAAATTATGCTACAAACTAGGAAAATTTAGATCAATTTATAAGTTGTGTAAGGGACTAGCAAAGGAGAATTATGATTTACCAGTTCTAGAAAAAATAGGCGATTATGTTATTTGGTATAGTATATAACTTTATAAAAATGAAATATAAACAAAAAAAGCTGAATTGAGTTATTATTTTTACTCCATTCTTTCCATTATTATTTTTCATAATACCATTTTAGACTAGCAAGCCAACTATCTAGACAAAGATGTAAACATCTATTAGAGCTTATGATGGCTTTACAGCAGATACACACCCTCATTTAAAAGGCAAGATCTTACCGTCATAAGACGGATCATGTGTAATGAGGTTAGTAGCAGTTGAATAAGAGAATAGATATCTAGAAAAACTTTTACATGATTCAAAAGATCTATCATTTCTAACCATCTTTTATTCATTTCAATATGTACCTTGTTTTTGAATATCGTTCGTATACTGACAAAATAGTCTATCATCTATATCTAACAACTCCTAAATTTCTTAATTTTTTATTAGGTTATAACATTTTGATATCATATCCATTCTAGGTATATCTGCTAGTATTTTAGCATCTGCATTATCTGTCTTGACTTTAGCATATGCTATTGTCTTGAACATTAGGGACATGTTACTTTTAAATATAACCTTCATCTTGTAAAAAGATGGTACAGATAGTGATAGTTGTTATCTGACTAATTACAACATTGATATTGCGAACCTTGTTGTTGTCATTCTTACTATTTTCAAGAATTCTAATATTGTTTTAGTATTAGACTGTATCTTATTTTCCTTAATAATCTGGCCCTCTTTATTTTTCACTATTGATTGAATTTTTTTTGTCCAGATCTAATGATGGATGCATTAAGAGTAGATCTCTTGTGCAATAGACAAGATTACAGCTATATTTCTCTTTTTTTAGCAGTTATTTCGTAGATTTGCTAAATTATTCCAGATTATCCAGGAAACCATTGCTATTCAAATCATTTACTGGACTGGAACTAGCTGAATTTGATTCAATTTACAAGGAGGTAGAATCTAGATATCCGCAATATGAGATAAAACGTCTATCTAAAAGGAAAAGAACAAGAAAAATAGGTGCAGGAAATCATTTCAAACTGACAGTAAGAGACAGATTTCTCATGCTTCTTATGTACTACAGACTGTACATAACACATACACTATCGGGATTTCTATTTGATCTGGACCAGAGTAACGTGTACAGAGATATAAGACACATAGAACCACTAGTTAAAAGATGTATTCCATTACCAGATAGACTGTACAATATTACTAGAAGATTAAGAACTGTACAAGAAGTAGAAAAGTACTTTCCTGAATTCAAGGCATTTATAGACATTACCGAACAGGAAATACAAAGACCCAAAGATAAGAATAAAAAGCGAAACTACTATTCTGGAAAGAAGAAAAAACATACTGTAAAGACACAGTTAATAGTCAACAAAGAAGGAAAAATACTGTATAAATCAAATCATCATAAGAAAGGAAGAAAACATGACTATACAGTTTACAAGGATGAACAACCTCAAACACCATCACAGGTAGAAAATGTCCTTGATTTAGGATATCTAGGATGTGAAAAAGATTTTCCTACTGTAAAGTATAGTCTACCAATAAAGAAGAAGAAAAGAAATACAGTATTAACTAAGGAAGAAAAAGAGTATAATAAAAATCATTCCAGCCTGCGAGTTATAATAGAGCATACTATCTGTAGGATAAAGAAATTTTGTATAATGGGCACAAAATATAGGAACAGACTGAAAAGATATGATCATATTTCAGATATTGTATCTGGTCTTGTGAATTACAGGATAATGAAGAATAGTGTATCACCGTAACTGGATATATCAGGATTAAGAATAAGATGTAGATCTAATGTAACTGCACAAGAGATCTAGTATTAGTAGTGGCTTTCTTCTTGACGTTTGGCTAGAATATTTCATCTATTGAGCTATACCAGTTGTTTATAGAATAATTAATATTATACTTGTTAGTTTTATAATGAAGGTGAATTTCTGTAAATACAAGATTATTGATTATTTCAATGGCTTTAACGTTAACTGTTATAGTATTTCTACAAAATGAATGGACTAGCAATAATTATTATTTTAATGCATTTGCTTTGTCAGGAGAAATAGCGAAAGTAGTGGAAATGCCAGAAAAAAAGATAACTCCTCCTAGTTTTGTTACTTATTCAGAACCGACAGAAAGAAATTTAGCTATTGTGAGTATGACAACGATGTCTAAAATACCATCTAATCAACCTGTTGATATAGAAGTCAATATTATGCCTATAGCTGATAATTCGTTCATTGAAAATAGCGGTAGTATACCTTATGAATTAAAAATAGAACAAAGAGGTAAGGTAATATATCAATTTGTTGGTTTTGCAGAAGATAGTTATGGAGTGGTCTCACCAGAGTTTCTCAAAGGGCCTGCACTTGTAACCCTAAATATAGCATCGTCACCATTATATTACTCTCCTCAATCTAAATCATTAGCTCAGATAGCTAGAGATGCTGTTCCTACCGATGTTGCCGACAGAGTAATTTTCAGATTAAATGCGGATTAATGAACAATAGATTTAAGGATATATAGTTACCAATTGATGTTTCAGGCTGGATTATAATTATTTTATTTATAACCGATAAAATTAAATTGTTGTAATATGATGGTTTGATGAAAAACTATCATACTAACCAACAAACAAGCAGAATGGATCTATAATATTATCAATTAATTTTGTATTCATTGAAATGATTCAATGGCTATAAAAATTAAAAAAAATTATTATGATAGACTTATTATGTATATTTATCTACTGTTATTCCCAGGCATAGTATAATGCGTATTTGTATATTATTATATGATTCCAATAGTGCACACTTTATTAGTATCTTTCAATGGATTCATCATATAACAATCGATTAGTCATACACGAAATTAAAATATCCTAAATGAAAGTAAAATAAAATAAACTCAAAGATTGCAATGGGTAGATCCGGAATACGAATTGAAAGAAATAAGATGAGTGAGGAATTTGGTACACCAACAACAGATTTAGGGGATAACGAGTAAATATCAGATCTCGCACAATTAGACTAGCTAGATCTGTGTCACATTTTTTTAAATCCTGATATATCAAATCAAATAATGGTAACACTATTCTTCATTATTCTATAATTCACAAGACAGTATACAATGTCTCAAATGTGATCATATCTTTCCTATATTTAGTAACTATTATGCCAAATTTCTTGATTCTATATATTGTATGCTCTGTTATTATTGGCTGTCTGGGATTATTTTTATTATACTCTTTTTCTTTCTTTTTCAGTTAATTCTCTACATTTCTTTTATTCCTTACAGATACTATACTTTATTATAGGGAAATCTTTCACCTCTTTAGGTATCCAAGGTCAATTGTACATTTTCTACCTTGAAGGTATTTGAGGTTGTTCATCGTTGTAAATGGTATATGTTGTACTTACAGAGACAGGTAACAGATTCACTTACCAACATGGGTAACACTTTTTATCTGCTTAACTTTCTTGTTATTATTACAACTATTTAATCTTCCTTTCATAAGAAACATTTCAGATGGTGTGTGATCATTGATTCCACCATGTTCTCTTTCTTCATTGTATGCTTTGACAAACATGGAATATCTTCTCTTTCCATCATCTATATTTGGTATGTTTTCTATTGCCAAAAATTCATTTTTTACTATCTTGTTGTATGCCTCAATTTTACCCTGTAGTTGTGGATATCTAGCAGGTATGGATTTATCTTTAATGTTGTTACGTTGTAGAAAATGTTTGAATATTTTAGATGTAAACTGTTTACCATTATCATGCATTACCTTATCAGGTTTACCATTCTCTACAATGTAGTCTTCAAGTACTTGCAGTACATCTACACTCCTCTTTCTTTCAGACCATTCACTAATTGTCTTTCTTGAACAGTCATCCTCACAACTGATAAAATAATTCTTTTGAGTATAATTCTCAAGATAAAAAGGACCTACAATATCCATCTGTACCATCTGGTTTGGTTTTTCCATTGCAAATCTTTTGTACTGTCTATTCCTGACCTTGCATTCTAGGATGTTCAGACCATGTCTTTTCAGTATTTTGTAGATGGTTCTTGTACTGAGTGATATCTCCTTTAGACGCTTTAACCTGAATCTGATACGGTTACATCCAAATCTTTTTGTTATACGTAAATCCAAAATTTCTTGTTCTATCTCTTTTGTTACTTTTCCAGGTTGTATATTGTGTGGTCTTTTGCTCTTATCCTGTAAACCATCTATTCCATTTTCAAGGTACCTGTTTTTCCACTTGTAGTACCGTCTTTGTAGATATCTGGTATCTAGCACAGATATCAGTTACTGTATCTGCAGTCCATTCTTTTTCATGAATTAAATTATATTTTGTTTGTAATTCTATTTTGTATACACTTCCTAGCAGAACTAGAAAGTGTTACCCATGTCAGTAAATGAAATTGTAACCTGTGTTGATAAGTACAACAGTATATTCATGTTACTGTCTTCCTTTCTTGTGTGATGTCTTGATTTATGCAGTATTTTTCCTTTATTGTTGGCCATGTTGTGTCTTTACAGTATATCTTCGTTCTTTGTGAATAGTATTCTTTCTTTTTCTTGGTATATTTGGGTCTTGGAATCTCTTGTTCTTGCGTATATAAACGCTTTAGATCATAGAAAGTATATACCTCTATCTCCTCTTCATTTCTCAATATTCTTTTTAGGTTGTACAATTTTTGAGATAGTGGAATATCTTCTCGATATTAGTTCCGTATCTTATATTTCTGTATGCATACTCTGGTCCAAATCAGGCAAAATCCTAATGTAATATGTGTTATATGTACAGTCTGTAGTATATCAAAATCCTAAGAAATCTCTATCAGTTTGAAATGGTTTCCTATACCTTTTTCTTGTTCTCTTCTTTCTTTAGATATATCTTTTATAATATTGTGGATATTTTGATTCTATTTCATTGCAATTGAATCAAATTCAGGTATTGCAGACTTGTAAACAAGATCTGAATATAATTATTGTGGTTTTTTGGAATAATGTGGAATAATTTAACAAGATGATACATAATAGATTATTGTTATTTGTGTTAGATCTAATAATAATAAGTTTTTATTTCTTTTATTGTGCTAGAGAATTAAAATGTATACATGTCTCGGTTTAGCAAACTTTTAGAGAATTTAATTCTGAAAAGCCTATATGTATCCTTGACTGAATTTAATTAATAGTAAAGTGAAGATTTTGGCAATTGAATTTATGGCTAATAGGATGTTATTTATATTTATATTGCTCTTTTCAATTGTTTTATATCAACCATCGATAGCATGGTCTTCTCATCAACAACATCATGATGATGACGACAGAATAAACAATATTCATAATCAAGATTCCAGTTTAAGAGGAGGAACAACTACGACATATAAGCCACAAAAAGATGCCCAAGTAGGAGGAATAAAGACACTTGACACAATAGAAGGTAGTCATGATGGCGAATTAATAATTGGTACTGATTTGAGAGATCTCCTAGTGGGTAGCGATGGAGACGATACAATAAATGGTTTGTCAGACCCGGACGTTATATTTGGAGATGATGGAGACGATACAATCCAAGGTGCTAGTGATGCTGATCAGTTATATGGAAATAATGGAAATGATGTTCTAATGGGAAGTACCGAAAGTCCCTCAAGTACTGCTGACAGTGACGAAAATCAACATGACGATTCTGACTTTCTAGATGGCGGTGATGGTAATGATGAATTGTATGGTGGAGATGCATCAGATGCGTTGAAGGGAGGAAAGGGAAAGGATCTATTTGATTGTGGTCCTGGTCAGGATGTAGTATATGATTTTGATAAATCAGCAGGCGACTCATATGGAAGTGATTGTGAAATCATAATAAGGAAATAGATTTAGTTGTAAATGTTTCTATTCTCATTTTATGGTTATAATATTCGAAAGAGGATATCTACTATAATAGTAATGTATTCATTGTATTTGTACTTTCTTTTTGGTCTCGGTCTACAAAATATTTCGAAGGCGTTAGTAATCTTTAGAGATAAGAAAAGGAGAATGTTATTATCATATTTCTTTAATAACAATAAAATATTTGTTGTATAAAGGTAATAATTTAATAATTTAATTCGCTCTTATTTCTGAATGTTTCAGCTACTTGTACAAAGAATCTCCATAAACCTTTCCTTTCTTGTCTTTGTTTTATTATTATGAATAAACTGGAATGTTTTTGAATATGTCTGTAAATTGTATTTGTTTACACCTATGAATTTTCTTATCCATAACTGGTACAGTTGCTTCTATGCACTCACAATTATTTACATGTACAAGACCATTTGCATATTCTTTTTGTGAATGGATTACACTTTTGTGTATGAAACCATGTTCTTCCAATTGGTCATATGCTCTATATATTCATCTGTAAATACAGTAGAACCATAATTTACGTTGTTACAGATAATATCAAGAAGTGACTGTAGTACAGGAACATCAAAATATGTCAGTCCTTTCCTTCTTTGATGAATACATGTTATCATTGGATGATCCTTGTAAAATGTTCCTCTGCCTCTCCAGGGTTTTAGCCCTCTTTTCCTGGGTTTTCTTCCTGATTTTACTATCTCATCATGATATGATCTACCTTTGAGTCCTGCCTTGATATAGAACTCATCACCTTCAACATTACCACCGAGTTTAGCATAAGAAGAAGAAATTTTTTCCATAACTGTTCTGATAAATCGGTAGCATCTTGGAAATGGTACAATTGACTCAAGCGATATCTCTCTTATCGAACATCCAGGCCAGATTACAAAGTACAGGTACATTACCCAGAAACCAAACCTTCAAAGGTGTATGCGAATAATGAAATACTGTACCTGTTTTGTCATTGAATCCTCTTTCACATTGCTTGCAAAGGTACTTTTGGTATGACCGGTAGTGACCATCCTTCTTTATGTTATTGGACTGACAACGTGGACATATTACATTATTCTTCTTCCATCTAACCTCTCGAAGTATGCTTGTACACCAACTTTCATCAGGAAGAGATGTGGCTAAAGTAAACACATCTTAATTAGGTGTTATCCATCTTTAAGCTTGACTGAAACATTTGTCAATAAGAGCGATTTAATTAAATAAAAATCTCAAAATTGAACTTAACATACACATTCCCAAATATGAGATTTAGCTATTACTATGATTTGATAATTATTTGCCGATAAACTGAATCCCAAAAATGGAATTAATGACTATAATGGGGTAATTTAAAATATTTTCATAGCAATATTTATAAATTTAATTCCAAAAATGAGATAATATAGTCTTTATCAAAAACATATTATAACAGAGATATTATCAAACTACGAGATAGGCTTGATCGTTCAAATGATTTTCCTTTTAATAATATTGATAATTAAAGTATCTTAAATCATTATAAAATTAAAATATCTTTTTATAATAAATTAGATACTCATACCATTATTATGCATATTTGTATGTTGGTCTTATACCAACTAGCTTATGTTTTCTAATTATCAATTTTAGCAAGCAAATAGTTTCTCATATTCAGGTTGAATCTTTTTGTTCTAAAATATGTATATATTTTATTTCTGAAATCTGTAAAAGATGAATAATACTGTAAGACAAGAAGATCGTTCTTGGCTATATTCCATATTTCTTCCAGTACCATAAATTCTGGAGATGCAGTTGGAAGATATACAGGAATCAGATCCTCTTTGTGTTTATCAAAATATTCCAGTACCTTTTTGATCTATGATGCTGTTGTTTTGCTTTATTCAGAAACAGGTAACACTTTGGAAATTTTCTGTGTATCTGTTTTAGATAATCCAGAAAGGTATTTCTTCATCAAACCAGTCATACTGTCTAAACAATTGTTTCCCTTCCAGACTGGTAGAACCAAAGAGGACTAATTCTTGACGAGATCCAGTAATTCTGACTACAGGTCTTTCATCCTTCTTTATCCATACCCTCCTTACAATAGAATCAAAGAAAAAGAAAGATTCATCACCGTAGATACTACCGTGAATCCTTCCTGCTGCTGGAGATTATTATCCAGTATCTTTCTTGCTCTTTTTTAAAACGTTCTTTCTCTTCTCTTGATGCAGTATTTACATGTACTTTCTTGGTACCTTCTGTTTGAATCCCCACTTGTGCAGGAGTCTGTAAATGTGAGTATAATGATATCTTATTCCACCACTCTTT
>CAWIYT010000343.1:0-6227 GCA_963840085.1 uncultured Nitrososphaerales archaeon | reverse complement strand
TCTGAATATGAGAAATTACCTGGTTGGAGGTCAGTAAGCATATTTATCTTAATTGGTATAAAAGAAGGTATTCCAGAAAAAAGGAAATGTGGAATGTGTTGTTTTGGAGATTCTTATTCAGTAAGATCAAAGAAGGAATATAGAAGAAATTTGCTATTTGCTATGTTCGAATCACGACAACAGTAGGAAGACAAAGATGCTAAAATGTCATAGTATAATCATCCTCTCAATCAAAATGGGGAATTATATCATCAAGATTTTTGACTTTATTGTTTCTAATCATTCTATAGTAAAACTCATTCGTATTTTTCATCTTCATGTAAATGTTATCGGTGATAGGGTAAGTTTGAAATTTTTTATAATCTAAATGTTTCTGTAAAATATTTTCAATATCGGTATTAGAGATTTCATTAGTGTAGAAAAGAGGCCATGCTAACGCCCATCCATCTTTTTCAATACTGTTTTTTCTTGGAATATTTTCTTTAACAAAGACATTAAAAAATAAACGGACAGAATCGTTTAGAGATATATTTTTCCTCTCGAGAGAAATATCCAATGCTTCAATGAGAGATTTAAATTCATTTATTTGAGGATCTTGCTCCAATGTCAAAGAGGCGCTTGGTGAAGTTGAAATTCCTATCCAATTTGACAATGTATAGGATTCAGCGGCTTCTGTTATAGCAGGTCCAACAATAATACTCCTGTTCTCTTCCTTTTTACGAATATAAAAATCGCCAATGCTTGACCTTTTAAAAATAATTCCATTTTAAATGCAAATCTAAATAGAGGTACTAAAAATAGTCCAAAGATCTGAATGATAAATGCGTCTTCTATATTCAAATCATCACTATAAACTGCAATAATTATAGTATCAGAAAATGTTGAAATCTCAATTTTAAAAGATTTAATAAAGCCGATAAGATCCTTAAAAGGTATTGTTTTTTTAATATATGACTCTTTTTGAAACACATAATTTGAATCATTAGTATTAAAAAAATTTTTCATTTTTTTTAAATGCATTTGAGTATTCATCTAATAACTCAAATAAATTATCTAATTTATTTAAAAAAGATATCACTGCTTCCTCGTTTATCATTGATTTATTACCAAATATATCCAAAAATATGATAATACCTCTCTTTTTATCGGTCATACTCAAATATTGTTAACGTTATTAAAAAATTTATAAGGAGATTATAGTTCTCGTTAAAGAATAAACATACCTATCAATGCAATATATACAATGTTCAATGTTTTAGCATAAACCCATGAATACAAGTAGTAGGTTCAAATGCCTCCCCTTCATGCTAATTATGTAATAATAGTTTTAAATGCTTTAGCACAATTCATTTAATCTTTTAGTATATTCAAATGATATAAACCCACGAATGTAGTGGCATGGTTCGAGTCCCAATCCGAGAATATTGAATGTTTGATTCAACTTTATGTAAAATTAAGGCAGGACTCTAATCATAATTCACAATATTTAAAAATAATTCATTTAACATTGAAATGGCTTAATTCTGTTATTCTATATTTTTAATGAGATTAATTAACTCATTAATTGTATTATTATTTAATTTCTCATTTAGATTAGTATTTGGAGTAAGACTCATCCATATCATTTTCTGATTTTTTCTCTTAATTTCTTTCCATGAATTCTTATCTCCTTTGGAAAATAGAAAGATAGCATAATCTGTCTTTTCAATACCTGCAGATTGTATATAACTATCCATTTGGTCACGATATGGAAAGCCAGTAGAATTATTCAAATTACTATTTTTAGCATCTATAATTACTACTTTATTATTTCTAAAAGTAATAACTATATCAGGTCTATCCAATATTGGTTGATCATCCTTGTATGTCCAGCCAGTTTCATAGTTTTTTTGATAAATTATATTTTTTATTTTACTCACTAGTAGCCTCAAATGTTATTTCATTATACTTAGTAACTTCCTTAAATTTTATTTTAAATAAATCCGATATAATATCAAGAATTTTGTAAAATACCCAGCATTCATAAAGTCTATTCATTTTATCTTTATCTTTCATAGTAAAGAAATAGTATCTTAGCGAATGTTCTATCAATTCTGGATTGTTACTAGAGAATCCAAACAAAATATTTCCATTATCGTCGACTGTTTTACATTGAGATTTCAAAAATCCTAGATTCTGTTCTAATATAGGAATAAACTTTATGTGGTAAACTAACTTTAAAGTAATTAGCATTCATGGGGATTTCTCCTCGCTTGGTGTGCTTGGTGAAATGATGGCTTGAGTGTTGGTCTGGTTCTGGTTTAGATAGGGTGGCTGGTTCAGAAACTATCCTCTTTGACCGGTGTAATACTACTGTGCGAAATGTTTGTATTGTGTCTGCATGCGTGGGCTCAAAGACGTGGCATTCATCTATTTGGATGAAGCAGACTTCTTTCCGCCAGGGCCACAACAGGACGCAAGAGATGTCATTGACCGATACATCGCCGAATCAAACCCTTGGATAGTAATGGTGTCAACCCCGAATGCCCCAGAAGGTGTCTTTGAGCGCATTGAGAAAGAACCAGAGTCTACATGTCTACATCATCGATTATTCTTGGACTATACTTACGGATTAAACGAGATTTATACGGCAGATGAGATCCAAGCAGCGAAAGCATCTCCTTCATTTGAGAGAGAGTATAACTTAAAATATTTAGGTCTAATCGGGAACGTATTTCAGACAAAGGATATTGACGCAGCAATCCTTAAAGGGAAGCATTTTAAGGAGACCCTAAATTCATACACTCAGAAGTCAGTCGGTCTAGACCCTGGCTTTAGCAGTTCAGCATTTGGTGTATGCATCACTGAATAGGTTGATAGACAGGTTAACGTATTACTTGCCGAAGAATATCCTAGGCCTGATTTCAATGAAATGATAAATACGACTGTCAAATTGCTTGAGGAATATAACATTACATTCGAAGGTAGAAGTAGGATATTTGTTGATGGAGCAAATCCTTCTTTCATACGAAGTCTAAAAGAAAGGATTGATGAAGACCCAGATTACGAAAAGATAATGGCATTCTACAAGAAGTCATATCCAAGTGTTTACGACCTTGAATTCCTGCAACAAAATATGATGGTTATTCCTGCTCCCTTTGCAAAGTATCATAGGAGGAATTCTTAGCCCATACGAAAGAGATGATGGAATATAGGAATGGATATGTTGCTATTAATCCAACCAAGCATAACAAACTAATCACCGCACTTAGGACTGCGGTGGAGAAAGGTGATAGTAATCTGGATAAAGAAGCAACTAGCCATGATGACTTTTTCGATAGTTTCAGGCTCTCACTTCAGTTCTAGCATTGATTAAACCGGTTTAGACCCTGATTTTGGCATTATTTCTTCGTCTAAGAACTTCTCAAAATCGGGATTAAACCATTTGTCTGACTCTATTTGTTTCCATGTTTCTTTGATGGTTCCTCTTCGAAAAATATGTTTCATCCATTGTAGCCAACCTGTCCATTCATTATCATCAAGAACATTTCTTTTACGCATAGCATATGCATGAGAACATATCCACAGTACATAAAATGAGTATGCTTCCTCTCGTGATAACCTTGTCTCATTATCAATCACTCTTTGCATCGACGGGTCTTCCATGACACGCTCTACCATCTTGAGATACTTTTCACCCAAGTCATTGAGAACCTTTGTTTGGATGTCTACTGAGAGACTCTGCATTTGTTTTCTTGAGAAATACAGAATCACAAACAATGTAGCCAATTATTCCAAGTGCCTCTGCCATGCCAAAATATTCGGCTAAACCAAGTTCAGACATATATTTTTCTCATCATGAAGTATGTCACATTAAAGAATAATAGTTTTCCTCAGTCTGATTGATGAATTATTCGATAGGTTCAGGATGTCGCTCCAATTCTGGCATTAGACCTATTGCTGATCAGATTTTGAATTCGGATGTGAGACTTTGCCCATTTGGTAAGCCTTCTCAATTCTTTCCCATGTCCCAATAGCCTCTGGATGCAACTCGTGAGTATTGCTTGCATCAAGCAATCCTAACCAGTAACTCAGGACTAAAGTCATACTAAATAGCCTCGTAGGAGGCGACTCAGAATATTTCTCATACTCTCCCCAAAGAACCACGAATAACATTGCCGTTAGCAGTACACGACATTTATCATGACGACGTCATAGTTGAATTTCCTGTCCGGTGAACGAATCTCTGGTAAACACAACGAATACGAACTCTGGAAACATTACCCTTCTAAACCTGGTTTTAAGATCTTGAAGGTTTGTGGCGAAGGAAGCCTCTGGGTCACTGAATTAATTATTACTTATGATGATGGGCGTCCAGTCAATGGAGGTAGCCATCATGGAGTTTAGGGATGATAAAGTAGCAAAAAATAAGGAGAAGGCAATTCATAAAGATTTTGAATAGACTAGACCATACAAAAGGAATACCAGAAGATATAGATTCAGATGTACAATATCATTTGAACAAAAATAAGCAATTAGTTAGTTATTCAGAAGAACAAATATAGCAACAAGTTAAACATAATAAAATACTATGAAGACAAAGACTCTTATAATTCTGTCAACATTGGCTGCAATTATTTTTGTTATTTTCCTCTTTTTCTTTCCTGACTAAAAAATCAATAATCTTTTATTTTAAGTTAGTTATAGTTAAGAAGAATTAGGATATAATGATTGATTATTATTGTTATATCTTTTCATATCTTCTATGATTTGATTCAAATTATCTGATAGTTTGGAAATCTAGATAATACTCTAGCGATATTGCTGCAATTACTATAAATACTAGTCTAATCTAAAAATGATTTGCCAAGTCAACAAATGTCATAGCCTAAATGAATGATGGACAACGTTATCTTCCATACTCTAATAATATGTCTAGTTCAGGTTATGGCAATAACAAATAATATGTACGCTACTTTGTTAATTAACAAAGTTAATCAAATATTATATAGTTTAAGATAGAATATTTTTATCACTCAAAGAATTCCAAACAAATCTCTGTCAAGCCTCTTTGTCATAGCCTACTACTAATACTGCTGATTCTGAACCGCCGATCAATAATATTATTGTTTTTGAATGTAGTGACATTAGTAGAAGAATGGATACAGGCTTATTTCTTTTAAAGCATTTTGATAGTGGCTTGTTGTATATGTTTATCTTAACTAATATGTATAGATAATAATATGTATAGATAAACCAATAGTATGTGAATTTGATAAGGTTCTTTTGTTAAGCAGTCACATTATTTTAGTTAAAGTTTAAATTGAAATAATAGACATTTAACTACATGTCATATTTGTATATATCAAATCCTTTTTTTAGATACTATAGCATCAATATTAATAAGAATTTAAAAAATGATAATAAGTATGAGTCGCAATTATTCTGATCCTACTCTTAAGAAACTTTTTTCCTTATCTGGAAATATTTGTGCATTTAAATCATGTAATTCAAAAATTATTGATGAATTTGAATCAGTGATTGGAGTAATTTGCCATATAGAAGGAGAAAAACCTGGGAGTCCCCGCTATAATTCTAATATGACTGATCATCAACGAAATAATTTTGAGAACTTGATATTGTTTTGTCCTACTCACCACACACAAATAGATAAGAATCAGAAACTCTATAGCGTATCTTATTTAAAAGAAATGAAATCTCAACATGAAAATAAATATAAAAATAATATTTATGAAATACCTTCTAAAATTTTAGATATTGTCAAATTTTCAGTCAATACTGATGAATATTCTCTGGAACGGGCTCATAACTATTTAAAATTATCAAAAGCATTGAAAAATAGCGAAACTATAAAATTATGGTATGAGAAATTTGAATATATATTTACATGGTTAAAGATTTCTTCACCGATTAAAAGCCACGAAAGATTAATGTTGGATGATATATTCGATAGAATTTTACAAATTAAAGCAAATGATAATAAGAAATTTGAAGATCTTCTTATTACCTTTTTAGATAAAATTCCTGAGGATGAACAAATGATTTATATTGATAAAGTCAAATCAGAACTTGAAAGTATAGTTAATAGTGAATTTGATAATAAAAATATCAGACGAATCTATAAATACTTAAACAAATCCAATGAAGAAACTTTAACTTATCTTATCAGATCATGCCGGTTCATTTGAAGAAAATGACTTTAATAACTTTATAAAAGATAATTTGAA
>CAWIYT010000342.1:0-9597 GCA_963840085.1 uncultured Nitrososphaerales archaeon | reverse complement strand
CAAAAAAATAGGATTCGAACTGAAGATACTAATCCTGGCCCGGCGCCTAACTAGTGGAGTTAATTTTTTTATAAGATACACTTCTATAAATGAAACCAATTTTCTATATAATGAAATGAAAAGTATATAGTCAATAGTATCAATCTTAATATGACTTAACGAGAAATTAGGTACATGTCTTCAGCTAAAAAAGATAATGTAAAAGAAAATGATCCACTTAACCAATTTAAGGAAACCACAGACAGATATCTAGAACAACAGAGACAACAATATAAGGATACAGCATCTAACGTATCAGACACAACAGAAAAGGTTAACCAAAATGTAAATAAATTTCAAGAAGATAATAGAAGAATCTTTGAAAAGAATGCAGATACTTTCAGGGACTCTCAAGAACAGATTCAAACATCACAAGAAACATCAAATAACATTGTAGAATTACAAAAAAATGTCTTTGATACATATCAATCATTATATGCTCAATTCTTTGATAACATCAATAAAGCATGGAAAAATTTCAATATTCCACAAAGATATTCTGAAACATATAACACGTTAAACAAAAATATACAAGATTATACAGTCAATTCAACAAATTTCGTAAATGAACTTATTGCAAGCGGTATAGAAAATTTCAATAAATCAATAGAACTCACACAAAGATATTACAGCGATATCGTACAAATTAACTTTAATTATGCAAGAAGAATAGAAAAATCATACAATAGACAATAAATAAAAGTAAAAAATAAAAATTTTTTATTCTTTTTAATTAATTATAATATTGTTTTTGTTGTTGCTATTGTTTCATTACCAAAATTAAACTAATATTTTCTAGTCAATCACTTTTTTCTCTTTCTATTTTATTATAAATATCGAGAACATGATTAAGATAACTATAATGTAATAATGGTTCTTCACAGTCTTTACCTTTTCTTTTATATTCATTGATTACTACTACTATTGCTGGTATTTCACCTCATACTTCACAGAGTTATTTTCTAATTCATACTTCACTTTATAATTATCATATCCGAAAACGATATTAAAATATTGAGTAATAATTGATATATTGATTCATTGGCTAAGGCATAAAAAAAGAACAAAATATACAAATCAGTAAGCAACGTTTTCAGATGCCATCAAAACGTATGAGTATTTATTCTCTTTTTTGAAAATTTTGCTTATACAATATACTAAACTTAAAGCAGTTAACGAATAACAACAAAAACAACAAAAGAAAAGAGGAGGTTCCTTGAGGCTCATGTATGTTATTACATGTCCTCTAGTCTGGCTTTCAGTCCAAGATCTCCAGACAGAACCTCTTTTCCCTTTAAACAATTTTATTAGGTAAAATATAGATAGTTAAAATAAATAAAGAAATAAAATTTACAAATTGATTCTCTTATTTTTTTTAATTAATTAATCTATTACTCTCTAGAGATATTAGACTAGAGACAGTATTCAAAACAAACACAGAGAATGAGAGTTTCAAGAGGTATTAAATACAATAAAATCATTATAGTAATTTACCTATCTATATTATTCCTTCTTTATTAAAGATGGAAAATTAGAAGGAGACATATATATATGTCATAGTCTGGACCAAACAACAAGTTATCTTCCAATTAGACATATCTATTATTAGGTCGGACTATGGCAATAATATAATAATAATTAATAGTTAATCTATTACTCTACTAACGAGTGATATTCTAGATAGGTAGTTATATTATATGTTTACGCAAAAAATAAAGAAATGATTATTATTGATTTACTAGGATACCCTTTTACCTTTACCTTTGTTAAAATCTTCTTTAACCTTTGTTTATACACTAAAGCAAGATTATAGAGTATAATTAGATAATTAGTATATGATTCCATAACTTTATCATAATTTTCTACTTCTTTACATTCTAATTCGTATGGAATATTATTATTATCATCATCATCAATATTCCACCATTCGTCGTAAAGAAGAATGACTAGATTTTTATTTTGCATAAGGTTGTTAAAGAAGAGTACAGCCCTTAAAATGTACTAGTTATAAAACTTGTATATCACTAGTGTTTTTTATTGAGTAATTAGAACTATATACTAGTAAATGGTTGGTTCGAATAAAATAAAAATTATTTCATCAAAAATATTATCGAATTTCAAAATAGAAAACAAGGATTTTAGAAATTAATAAATACCTCATTTATCACTAAATGATTTCGCTCTTCAATCAATTAAAGAGGCAAACCACCAAGTCGTCGTTTGTCATCATATATACTAGACCTGTGTATGTATCTATAAACCGATCACTCTACTAATAGTTCAGACTATGATGACAATAAAATAATTAATTACTCTAACATTATTTAAAACTCTAGATGAATAGTTTCAAACGTCATAAATAGATAGTATAGTCTTTAGGTATTGAAAATACATCCACTACACAGACCATTGGAAAAAATTGCAAATAGTCATAGTCTGGACGACTATCATCAATTTATCTTCCAATTTACCAAATATAGGTTATCACATCATCAGTTCAGACTATGGTAATAATAATTAAATTAGATAATAATGGTTAATTTTGTTCACTGATTTTTAAATATTCTAATAATTCAAAGAATATTACGTTATCCACACAAAAGAGGGCTATGGCTTTTTATGTATTTATCATAGTAAAAATAGAAAATCTATATAGAAATAATAGATAGTATTATAAATCTTAATCCATGTATATTTACATTACAATGACTAATAATTATAGTAATACTAAACATAGTAATAAACCGATAATAATTCCTTCAAAAAATACAGATCCAATTTACTATAATCTTAATCCTCACGATTATCATAATTATCATCACTTTCTACAAAATATAGCAAAAAGGAAAGATCAACGATTAGAATTTGTAGAGATTTCAAAGGGATTAGAGATTTTACAAAATGCTGGTTTTACAATTGAAAAAATATTAGATAGTAAACCTTCAGAGATTGCAGAGAAACTAGGAATAGATTTCTATGTAGGGGAAATAATATTTAAAGAGACAAGTAAAGCAATTAGCAAAATAAATCCTGATTTATTATTAATTAATAAATGAACAGTTGAAAAAAGATTATTGCAGAGTGAGTGACCACAATTAATTTATATTGAATTTTAAATTTTTATATATTTTAATAATGTTATATTATTGCCAATCTTTACAATAGCATTACACCATAGTCTCCTACAAAAACCACAAAACAAATCTATTCGGGTCATGGATAGAAGGCTATGGCTTTTAACTGAATTATATTTAATTATTAAATGTGGTATCATTATGTCACATAGATTTATTTAAAGATAGCAAAAAACTTTTTATTTACAATTGTCAGATTATATTTAATTAAATTTTTAAAAATTTAGAACTAATTATAACTTAGTTTCTTTGGATTAACCATGTTTATGAATTATTATTAACTATGTGATATACTGACACACAATGAGTGACTATAATAGAGGATTAGAAGCAGCAGATGAGGAAACAAGAAAAAGAGTAGCAAGCAAAAAATATAGTTAAATAATTAGGATGAGATTGCATAATTTTATCATAGCATTCTATATAATTTTTCATTTGTATTTCGTATGGAGAATTATTAATTTTGGAAGATTGTTTAAATTCAAAAATACTTCTCCTTTTTCTTCTTTGCTCTTCATCTTGCATCTGGCTCGTTATAGATTCTAATAGTTTTAAAATGTACTTGTAGTAAAAGTTATAGATCTCTGATATTTTTTGTTGAGTATTAGAACTATATGTATAATAACATTATTTTTTTTATTTAATTAAAATTAGAATGAATGATAATCAAAATTATTTTAGATCCATTCTGATGTCATGTCTAGACAATAAGTAAGAAAAGAGTATTCCATTAATCAAGTTCCTCTCTCTTTTTCTATCATCATCATCTTCTTCTTCTTCAGTTTAGGCTATGATGGCATCAATGGATGATAGAGTGGTCTTGATATAATTGTAAAGAATATAACTTTACTATTACTACTACGGTTATTGACGCTATTTTAAACTAACAAATGATATTGTTTTGAATACATCGACGTTAAAAAAAGATATGGATTATTTTCACTCTTAAAGAAAAGAGAAATAATGTTTTATTTCATTCATATATCCAAAGTTAAAATACAATTTAACTAATACGATAAACCAATTTCAATATCATCATCATAGTATTCCGATACATACATGTTATTCTTGTATATCTTTTAATATATACCACTTAGCAAATGTATTCTGACAAACTATGAATATTTTTCTCCATATTTTTAAAGATTATTGTAAGCGTATTTATGATAAGTGGTATAGAAGGTACTATTCTATTATTTTATTAGTAGTGGTATTTAATGGTTAAAAGGCATTGTAAATTATATCTATAGAATACTTCATTCTATTAAAATACTCAATACCATTCTTTTTTGTATTATGATAATACACCCATCTCCAAAAATATCCTTAGGAATAATTTTTTTTGTAATGGCATTTGTTATTTCTATGAATTTAGCAATTTTTGATTTTAAATCTGTGAATGCACAGCAAGGAACAGAAGAAATTGTGTTAGAAAAACCAAATGTTGACGGAAAAGATGAACTAGTAGTTGTGTCTAGTATTAACCTTCAAAATGTACCAAAAATTGGATTGATTAAAGTAGTTGGAGTTATCAATGGTGAAGGTTTTATCAAAGATATTCCTTTAGATCAATTAGACGAAACAACCAATAAGTTAAAGGTTAATTTTGTTATGAACAAAGATAACGAATTTGCTAGTGCTAGTAAACCTGATGAATTCTTTGTCTGTGCTTATCATTTTACAAATGCTAATTATTATTATAACAATGATAATAATAATAGAATAAACTCATTTTATTCTGATGATCAATATAATTCACCTTCTTTAGAGTATTTTGACTGTAATGAAGGAGATATTTTATCTACAACTCAACCAACCGAAGCAAACTTATTTAAACCAACCTCTCAAGTTTATGCCAAAAGTGCTTATTATTACGATATGCATTCTACCATCTAAAGAAACATCATTTGCTACTTTGGGTGAGAGGATTATGCAACTACCTAGGATGATGATGCTAATACTAATAATAATGGTAACAAACCAGTTAAGGTAAAAATAATAGTTCCAATGGAAGATAGAAAGAATGCCGAAAAAATAAAGATTATGGCAATGCTAAAAGGCCAAATACAATCTGAAGTTATAGAAGATGTCCAAAAAGAGTTTGATAAAATAGGAGGATACACAATTGAAAGGGTATTTGCTTTTGACAGAAATACCGATATGGGTCCAATACAAGTTGGAGATAGATTTCATGCATGTGTTATAGGACAAGATTTGAATCCACCTGAAGGTTCTGAATGTGAAAAAAAATTAATTAAAGATTTGGATAAACCCAATTCACTAGCAGCACGCTAGTATTATATTGATCCAGATTTGAATTCCATAGTCTTTTATAATCATGAATTAAGGCAAATTTAGAAGGCTATGGCTATTATTATTCTAGCATATGAATCTCTGAAAAAGAATAGTTTCAAAAGTCATAAATATTTTAATGATTAGTTAGACGGTACATCGAAGGGAAATAATATTTTGTCATAGCCGGTTATAAATCCACAAATCTAGTTCAGGCTATGACAATTAAATTGTCTCAAATAATTAAATAAGGACATTTTAATTTGTCTTCTTTATTTTAGTTAAATTGAATTAGAGGCAAAAATGCCTCGCAACCCGACGAGACAATTCCAAAAGTGCTGTTAATCTATTAAGATTCGTACAATGACTGCTTTCAATTGCTTCTACCAATCAAATTGTTGTTATTGAACACTGAAAACATGAGTATTCAATTCCTGAAGTAAGTAATTTTCATGGTTAATTATGTTTAATAATTTTGAAAAGTAAAACTTTTTTCATATTCAAAAATCAATTACTATTCAATTATGATCCAGAAATAAATAACAAATACTGAAACAAACAAAATATAATTAATTACAATAAGAAATTAATGAATAAATATGTTTTATAAAGTCTTCTTTTGAACTTTCTTTGCAAACATAATTTTCTTCTCTCAATTCAGGATAAATCTCTGCTAATGCTGTATAATTTATTCTTGATGCAGTCATACAACATATCCTAAAATCGTTTGATGGTGATGCATTATACTGCACTTTTTTTGATAAATCATTTAATTTGTTATAAAGATCAAACCCCTCCATTATGGACATTCTAAAACCCATAAGAACGTAATCATAGTCTTAGGTTCTAAAAATTTGTTCGGCCATACAGGATCGATTCATCGGTAAAATCAGCATCCAGATTTTCATCTTCATCTTCCAACCATTTCTTATATTTTAAGAAGTATTTGTATCATCATCGACTATCAAAATGTTCTTATTTTTTAATCATATTCATCAATCTCCTTCTTTATTATTATTGTAGATGATGATAATCTTCTTATTTTGTATTGTTTTATGGAGTTTATTACAGTAGTATAAAATTTAAATGATAAAAATATATAACTATAGTCAATAAATATTATTTTTGGTAATAATGTTTTAGAGATTATTAAAATTATTTAAACAATTTACCTAATATAGTCACTAAATCCCAAATTGGTACTAAATTAATTGGTTTTACCATTTATTCATCTAATGCCAAAATTTTTAGGCGCCGCAAAATTTGACATATTGATATGTTATAGATAGAATAAATTATTATTTTTATTTTAATCATAAAAACTTTTGAATAAATCAATAATTTTATTAACAAAAAAACATAATAACTATCAAATAATCAATATAACAATTTGAAAGTAGATACTAAAATTTTCAAAGGGGTTTCAGAAGGGTTTGAATTGCCTGGAAGTGTTTCACAATATTCTCCATCTAGATCCTTTAAAGTAGATTATATGACTTTATCAATCAAGCCTAATCTAAAAGATGAGAAAAATAATTTAGAAAATTGTCAAGAAAAATTAGATATTACTACATTGACAGATTTAAATCAAATACTTTTAGATATTGCGGAAATAAATGTAAATTCAGTAATTTTGTGTAAAGATAATGGTAATAAAACAGATAACAATATCAAAATAGACTTTAATGATAATGACAAAGATAATCCAGATAAACTGATTATTCCATTACCAGAAACAATAAAAAAAGGTACTTCTTTGTCTTTAATTATTAATTATTCGGCTGGATTTGATATTGAAAAAAAGTCTTTAGGTAAACCAAGAAGTGGATTTCATTTTATAAACCATGATGAACGTCATTGTAGCAATTCTTTTCAAGCATGGACACAAGGAGAAGCAAATGAATCTAGATACTGGTTTCCATGTTTAGATGATCCTCAGATAAAATTCCCAAGAGAAATCCATGTTACCGTGCCAGAAGATTATACAGTAATATCTAATGGAGTCAAGGAAAATGTTGTTGAGCATCTCAATGGTAGTAATAAAAAGGAATGTGAATGGATATGGAAACAGTCTGTACCTATTTCTACATATTTGACTTCAATAGTAATTGGAAAGTTTAAAAATAAAACTATTCAATATCAAAGAAATGGACATGACAAAAGTATACCTCTTGAATATTATTGGTCAGAAGAAGTAGAGAGAAGAAAATATGATCCTATGTTAACATATGGAGAAACTCCAAATTATTTAAAATTTATTGAAGAATATTTGGGAGTTAACTATCCATATGAAAAGTATTCACAAGTTGCTGTGGAAGATTTTGATTACGGAGGAATGGAAAATGCAAGTTGTACCACGTTAGAAGGTGAAGTATTTCACGATAAAAATGCATTGCCAAATTACACTTTTGACGATGTAGTAGTTATACATGAACTTGCTCATCAATGGTTTGGAGATTTAGTGACTTGCAAGTACTGGTCACATCTATGGTTAAATGAGGGATTTGCTACATATTTTGAATCTTTATATTTAGATAAGGAATATATAAATAATAAATCTTCTAAATCAAGAGACGAATTCTATTATTATGTTATTACCTCAATTTTTGATGTATATATGTCTGAAACATTACAATATAAGCGTCCTATTGTAACAAAAGTGTATAAACATCCAGACGATCTTCTTGATGGCCATACATATCAAAAAGGAGGATCTATTTTACACATGTTACGCTCAGAAATAGGAGATGAAAATTTTAGTAATTCTTTAAAAAATTACCTCACCTCTTACAGAAATAGATGTGTTGAAACAGATGATCTTCGTAAAGTTATGGAAGATATATCAGGGATTAGCCTTGAAAGATTTTTTGATCAATGGGTATATCGAAAAGGTCATCCTGTACTCATGACATAGATTAAGGACCTATCAAAAGAGGAATTGAAAGTTGTTGTAAAGCAGATAAATCAATCAATTACTAATCAAAATCTAACAAAACAAGGAATTCTTGTTAATGATCCTAAGGCAATTGAGCCATTAGTAGATGAGCAGGATTTATTTGAATTTCCGTTGGAAGTAAAAATTTATTTTGCTAATTCTGAATCTAAATTATTTAAATTAGATATAGATAAAAATAATTATGAACATTCTATTAAGTTAGAGAAAGGATATGAGGAAAGATTACAATCTCTTTCTTATTGATCCAGAACTAAAGATATTAAAAGAAATTAATTCATATAAAGTTGCAAATCAAGTAAATGAAGATTCTAATAAAAAATTCTCTTCTCTTTCTTATGCTTATGAAACAATTAAAACATGGCGAAACAGTTGTAGAACGTATTGATGCAGCACGACTTCTCCAAACAGAATCACCTTCTAAAGATACTGTAAATTCTATTAAAGATTCAATAGTTAATGATCCATTTTATGGTGTTTCACTTGAATCTATAAACACCATCACATCATATGCAAATCGAGATAAAATAGGTGAAGAAGACATTAGGACTTATGCATATAGGACGATAGAATCATTCTTTGTTGAAAATAAAACTAATTCTGTATCTTTGTCTGTAATAGAAGATAAAAGAATCCTATCCTCTTTAATAACTTCATTTTCTCAATTTAAGAAATTCCATAACAAAAAATCGCTTGACCTTGTCAAGCCTTTTGTAACCAATCCAAATTGGTTTATTGCACGATTTCTGCAATTACAGCCATAGGAAAAATTGCTAGTAATTTAGCCTTAAAAGAAAAAGAAAAAAAAGATGAAAAGGAACCGAGTCTTTCTCTTCAAGAAAAAAAAGAGATAATAGAATTTTTGAAAGATTTTGTAAATAAAGAGAGAGATGATAATGAAATAGAACAAAAATCATTTAGAAATTTATTAGCAAGAGGAGCAATTAATGGATTACAAAATTTTGCAGCAGATTCAGAAGAAAAAATTATTCTTGATATAACCAATTTTCTTATCTCATGTTCTTCATATGGTAATGATTTTCTTATAAGAAGAGAGGCTATTCCGGCATTGGGTGATTTCTTAAGATATAAAATTAAAGATAAAGATAACGATAAAGACATAGAGAAATTTAATTATTTAGTATTTAATCATCTTAAAAATGTAATAAAATCCCCTAG
>CAWIYT010000341.1:0-9836 GCA_963840085.1 uncultured Nitrososphaerales archaeon | reverse complement strand
TCAAAAACCAAGACATCGAACCGAGGTTTCAAATCCCATCCCCTCCAGACTGATTATAGAAAAGTGTAAATTAATTTTGATAAAAAAATATGAATTACGAAAAAAAATACCTATGATTATTTTCACTAATATTGCTTCTACTATAAACTGATGCTACTCCATGGTATGATTTTTCCGTAAAATCAAATCAAAATATGTGATTGATGACTAGAGTATCTAATAAATAATAATAAAGAATATCAATCGTATTGGTTATTAAAGAAAACTGCTTTTTCCATTTGTTTTTTAAAATATTCTTCTCCTATTCTCATTCTTTCTTCTTCCTCCTTCTTTTCTGCTTCGATATCCCTATCTATATTGATATTTCCCTTCGTCGATGAAGAAGGAAGAAGTGGATTCTCTCTTAAACCATTGAGTTCTAATACTTTACTGTTATACGTTCCTCCATTAAGGATTTCTCTCATCTTGGCAATGACTGGCATACCCATACCCATCTGACATAATTGTATATTAGTTTGTCTTATTGAATCCATAAGTGCTATAACATATTTTCTGTCCTGTTCTTCTGGTTTTTTATCTAGTTCTAAGTTTAATTGTCTTAAGGTAGTTTTTTGAAGATATTCCATTTCAGTTATACGTTTTCGGTAATGATTAACAAATCCTATTTTTCCAAAGTTGTTTATCCAGGAGATTCCTGATTCATCATTCACTGCTATTTTTTTGTACCTTTGATATGATGTTAATGATATCGCTCTACCAGTCTTATCCTCTACGTATTTCATTCCCTCTCTGTCAGATAATCCAAATAGATCACAATCAATAATGCATTGAATTAGCATATGTTTTTGCTCTTTAGTAAATTGTTTATTAATTACCATTTTTCTTCTTAAGTCAGACACTTTTTTAACCATTTTAATTTATTTAAATTTTACAATGAAATTTTTTATTTCTAAAAGTAATATTTATAAAGGTTTTAATACTATCACTTTACAGTAGCATGTCAACAATGAAAGCAAGATTAGGAATTGCTTCCGTTTTAATGCCCATATTAGTTACTAATTCGACAGTTCTTTTCTTTACTACTACTAAAATAGAAGCACAAATTGACGACTGTGATTCTTCATATCCAGATGTATGCATATCATCACCACCACCAAACTTGAATTGTAGTGATATTTCAGATAAAAAATTTAGAGTTTTCTCACCCGACCCGCATGGATTTGATCGTGATGGAGACGGTATAGGTTGTGAATCATAATCATTATCTGACTTGTGATAGTATTAAAAATCTCAACGTCAACGTACAACATTTTCTTAATTAATCTAATGAAGAAAAATTCTGACAATAAACTCATCTAATAGATTCGGAATATGAGTTTCGGAATACAGTAATATGTTGTTACAATATTTTTAATATATTTGGATAACAGAGAATATTGTAGGGTATCTCTTGTAGTTACAATAAGTGTTTTTTCTTTTGTTCTTCTTCCGTCAAATCTTGATATTTATGCAGAAGAACACGAAGAACAAGATGATATAGAATTAGAAGGTAATGTGAATTATGTTGTTGATGGTGATACTCGATATAAATGATATAAGAATAAGATTATCATTGATAGACACTCCTGAACGCGGACAAGATGGATATAAAGAATCAAAGGAATTTGTAAAGGATTTATGTCTAAATAAAAAAGGTGAAGTTGATATTGATGATGGACAACGTAGGGGTGATAGATATGGGAGAGAAGTAGGTGTAGTATATTGTAATGGAATAAACCTCAATAAAGCGTTAATGGATAATAATTTAGCAACAATCTATACAGAATATTGTGATATTTCGGAATTCTCCCAGGATAATTGGGCTAAATCTTTTTGTATTAGAAAATAATAACTTTATATTTACTAACAAAATAGAATTTAGTAAATATGAAAATATTTTTGTTCTCTATGATTACTATCATGCCTCTTATTTTTGGCACATCTTTGACTCCAATATTTCCGGAAACATTAGAAAATACATATACAAATGAAAAATGTGGTATATCAATAAACTATCCCAAAGATTGGAAAACAGAAAATCAGGATTACAAAATCGATACTTTGAAACCAATAGTTGACTTCATTCCTGATCCGGATGATATTTACAATACTATTTCTATCAACCTTTGGGATATTTCAGATAATAGAGAAAAAACAATTGAATACCTGTCTGAAATCTTTCGACCTGCTGAAGATGAAATAGAAACTGAAGTTATACAAGATGATATTTTACAAATAGGGGAGTTTCCTGCTCAAAAATTAGCCTATATCGAGGGCATTCTAGGCGAGTATGAATTTCAAGAAGATAAAGCCCGCGTTATGCAAATAAACATACTCGCATACGATAAAGTATATCAAATACAATTAGAAGCAAAAAATCTAGAAAACTTTTATAAATATACATCTAGTGTTGAAGAAATGGCTAATACATTAAAAATTAGTAAACCAAACTTTGAAGGAATAAATTGTTAAATGAATTGAATTAAATTCGCATATAAATAATTTAGAATTTTTTCAGATTGATCGTGACTCGAAATTAATGGGAAACATAGAGTTAACTATTATATGTGTAAAACCTTTAGAAACAATAATTTCAAAATCAAAATTAAATCGTCTCTATAGAGTTATTCTTACAACATTTATTTTTAAAAACTGATTTCAAAATATCTTTGATAGATTTCAATGTTTTAGTAAGTAACATAGATACGACTATTTTCCTGAAACAATTACAAAAGCACTAAATCAGTTAGTGAAAGAAAAAAAATTGATTGTAGCTAATTCCGAGAAATCGGGTAAAACGTTTATCAGAAAGGTAACTTTTAAATCCTTTAGTTATTTTTTTGTTCATTTACCAAAAGCTATTTTTAGCATATTTATTTATAATATTTAAGGAGCAATAAATACACACAATGCACAAATTGTTATCATATGAAAGGGCAACATTCTTTCTACATAGGTCAGCAAGATAATAACCATTATTGTAAGGTAAAAGGATGCAATTGTAAACTGTATATGGAAAGTTAAAAAAATATGTTTCTAACATAAATATTAAAAAGCAAGTTTACCCTTTGAAAATGACATGACAATGCCAAAAGATTGGAAGCCTAAAGAAGAAAAGACTCCTATACTTTTAAATGAAGAAACTATTTGGAGGGATGATGTGATGAAGGGAATAATCCATAGAAAAGTAGCAGAAACTCGGTTAATTACTAACCTGAGAGTAACACAAAATGATACAGTAATCAACCTTTCAGAATTAGATGATATCATTGTTATGAACCAACATCGTTCTTCAGAAGGTACAAGATTATACGTTGGAACTGGAGCAAGAACAGCTTATGGAATGGGACAATCTAAAGGAAGAACAATCGGTGACGTTGTATTTATCTATCAAGGAAAACCTGTAATTATATTCCGTCAGATTAGCGATCCACACGGTGTTGCAAGATTAGCAAAAACTGCTAGGAAGAGAATTATTACTGCAATACAAAAAGTCTAATAAAATTAAAGAAAGAAATATCAAAATTGTAAAACCAATAAATAAAGAACAGTCTCAGAAAAACGATAACAACTTTCTCATTGATAATTCTACTCTCATAAATAATATAATTATGTGTCATAAATGTGGATATAAGAATAAATCTGGTTCAAACTTTTGTAATGAATGTGGTAATAACCTTCAAATTCAAATTGCAGATAAACAAATTGCAAATAAACAAATTGCAGATAAATTTTTAGAATTTCAATCACCTCAATATAAATTCAAAATAAATTATCCTGCAAAATGGCAGAAAAGAGATAAACTACCTAACGGTATTCCGAAGGTAGTATTTGTATCGCAATCAGAAAATTTAACTGACCCCTTTTTAGAACATCTGTGGTGTTGACATCGCAATCTTCGATTACACTCTAAGCGAGTGGATAGAAACTGGTATACGTAGTATAGAAAATACATATTCTGACTTTGTGCTTATTAAATCTTTTCCAACTACTCTTGCAAATTTACCTGCACATCAATTTGTTTATACTGACGGGGGAACCAAATCATTATATGTCTACCAAGGATTATGTGTTGCTACAAAAAAAGGAAATAGTATATACTTTATCTATTATAGAGCTCAAAAAGAAAAATTTTTTAAATTTCTTCCAGACATTGAACAAATGATTAGTTCATTTCAATTTATAGAGTAAGTTCTGATACAATTACAAAGGCTTTGAATCAATTAATGAAAGAAAAAAATAGAAAAACAATTAAAGTATTCTGATCTTTGCTATTTATGAAAAGCATAATATCTTTTGTGTTCATTATTATATTCTTAACAACTATAGTATCAGTTTATGGTCAAAGTGAATTCAAAGAATACAAGGGCACTTTTATAGAATTTCAGTATCCTATTGAATGGGAGTCCGGAATGGAGGAAGGTTTGAATGAATTCGGTTTGTTTGTTGATAAAGATAAAAGAATATCTTTTGATATTCCAAATACAAAAGGAGCAGTTACAATTCTGATAGAGGATTCGGATAAGAAAAATCTTGAAGAACTTGTTCAAGAGGAACTACAATTTTATTCAAATGGAGAAATAGACCCTATACTCGAAACCAAGGAACAGATTTTAGAAAAAACTGATATTAATTTATCTAATGAACCTGCAAAGAAGATTATTGTTTATGTAGAAGAGCTTGACAGTAGAATAGACGACCGTAAAATAATGCAGATTTTTAGTCTTCACGATAGTAAAAAGTATTCAATATCATATAGAATGGATCCTGCTTCATTTGATAATCACCTTCCAACTATAGAAAAAATGATACAATTCTTTAAATTTACACCAAATTAATTAAAGATCACATATTTTTATTGATATAACTTTTAAAGTTACAAATTGCTTGTATTAAATTCTTCTTTTTATTTATATAATTAAATTAAAAGTTGCAGGTGATACACAGACTTACTAATGGCGAAAGAATAAAAGAAACTGTTGAATCTCGTATCTTGAATTAAACCTACATGAAAAAAATGGCTATTTATGCACTCCCGAACTGTTTACACTAGCAGGTATATTCATTTCATTTTTAACTTTCAAAGATAGTAGGCCCTAGAAAGCTACGGGCCCGTCGGGAGTTGAATAGCCATGGTTTCAGTGTTCAATAACACAAATATAACTTAAAATCAATGATAAGATACTTAAATAGACTTTAAAAAAGTCAACCTCCTATGAATCAGTCAAGCAATAATATAGAAGGCAATAGCAGATCAAATATTGTCCATTCTTGCTTGTGTATAGTCACCATTATTGAATATAGTATAAGATAACTGAAATAATATAATTGTCATAATGTGAATCCATCATGACAAGTTTGAGGTTTATAGTATATACTTAATATGTAGTAACATATTTTTGCTAATCATCAATTCAAATCACGAAGTTACTTTTTTCACCAATACCGTGATTTCTGTTGGACTGTCCTCTGCTACAACGGGATAGTAGCCTGTGGTAATATAGTCACCAATGCTTACTTCTCTATCTCTGTCAATGTCAATGTGAATACTAACAATGTAAAATCCTTGTAGATCTCTTATTTCTCTACTTAATGAAAATTTGGTTTCTTCTCCAACCTTATGACTAATATTCCTTAATATTTGTTCTCCTATTATTTCTGAAGGAGCATCTTGTTTGGACACATCTACCAATCTAATATAAGCAGTAGCAACACTAAAATCTTCATCTGGAGAGAATACAATTTTGCCTTTCACGTTAGCATTCGCCATATGATTGGATATTTAGACATTGCCAAACTTAAACTGATATGAATGATATATGATAATGTATCTCCTGAATGAAAGAACAATATGGTGTAACTTTCCAAATTATTTCTATCATTCCTTTGTTATTATAATCAAATGCAAAAATCCCAATCTGCAGAAGAGCAGGCAAGTATAATAATTATTGTATTATTACTTTTGTAATAAGCCTACATGTTAACTATAGTTGGATTAGGACTTACTGGTTGCACTTTTACTCTACTCTTTTATCCAACATTAAAACAAATATTTAGATTTAAGAAACAAAATTACTCAAATTCACTTGTAATATCTATGCTTATATTGATTCGGCCTAAGTGCTTACTTCTGCTCAATTTACCTAATTCATTATTTGACACAGATCCAGATTGTTTTAACCCTGGTAAATTCTTCTTATCTATTGCCAATATCTGAGGATTAAACTCTCTAGAAGAAAGACTTGCTATTGGTGTCTGAGGTAAAGCATACACATAGCATTGTATTCCTTCAAAAGTATATCGTTGTGCGCCACTCCCCAGTTCATTCCAGTCAGTAGTATAGAAGTGGTCAGAATCTCCTTCTCCCTTATAATATCGATAAAGAGGAACAGTTCCCGATTGTTGTTGAGCATACACATAGCATTGTATTCCTTCAAAAGTATATCGTTGTGCGCCACTCCCCAGTTCATTCCAGTCAGTAGTATAGAAGTGGTCAGAATCTCCTTCTCCCTTATAATATCGATAAAGAGGAACAGTTCCCGATTGTTGTTGAGCATACACATAGCATTGTATTCCTTCAAAAGTATATCGTTGTGCGCCACTCCCCAGTTCATTCCAGTCAGTAGTATAGAAGTGGTCAGAATCTCCTTCTCCCTTATAATATCGGTACAAAGCAGTAGTTTGTATTGACAAAATACAGTCTGGATAAATACTCTTTATAGCAGCAATATCCATTGGACTAAGACCATCTCTTTGCCCCATGCAGTCTGCACCAGGTCTCAAAGGAGTAATTGTGTCCTGACCATTCTTCGAGAAAGCGGTGCGAGAATAATGCATTATAGAACAATAATCATACGGACCCACATCTACACCTGAATTCAAATACTGAGAAAAGTTGCCGTAATATTGAGGATCTATATTTGTCCAGTTTATCCTAACATATGAATCTCTATCGTTCCTGCTCTGCTCATGCCATAATCCTATTGTATGTCCTATTTCATGGATTGTATTACCAGTAGAGCAGTTGGTACCTAGGGAAATTATCTGCTTGCCACCCCTTCGTCCTACCATAGACCAGCAACCTCCTTGATCAGTAAAATAGACATAATCTGTCTGTGTAGTTCTTCTTACGAATTTGAATCCAGTATTATCTAACCAATGCTTTATTGCATCTGTTACGCGTGTAGGGTTTGGAAGGTTAGGATCGATCTCGTAAGGCATAGTGCAATTTGGCCAGCGATATTGTGCACCTACAATAACTCCAGCCCTCATCTTTTGGTCTATTATATTTTCTGTACTTTTAGCCGCTTCCTCTGCAGCCTTTTTCTCTAGAAAATCTTCTTCGTTACTCTTACTCATCTCTTCTATAGTTCCAATACAAATATCACCTTCTGCGATAGCGAAACCATTATGTTCTAGATATTCTACCCTAGCATTAACGAATCCTGGGCCGGACCAGAAGCCGGACTTTGGGCCTTGACCTGTTAAAATAAACTCTCCTTCTGTTGTAGAGTCAGATGGTGTTTTCTTCTTTGAGACCATATTGACTTACTTGAAGAACATAATATTTATATTTTTTTGACAAACTTTTTGGTTAACAACAATCTATATATGCAGTTGCTATATATAGTGAATTTATTTGTATATTTTTATTGTTATGTTCTGGTAAACTCATTCCTTTAATTCTCCTACGAGAATAACTTAACAGCTTTTTATTCTTCTATTCTTATATTTAATTAAATTCTTTTATGTTTAATTCTTAACAGAACCTAATAAATTACTAAATAGAATAAATAATACAAAAGCCATATAATTATATCATTACATAACAAGAATGACATAATGATAATAGGATTAAAAGGATCGAATCTGAGCCATATCGTCTTTTCCATCTTATTGGGATAATGATATCAAAATACTCCCTTCTCTATTTTTTATGCGCCTAAAAATTTGAAAATTACAACAATAAAAATGATGTATTTTAATATAATCATAATCATTTTTTCGAATTTTCCTCCTTCCACTTGATAAGAAGAAGTAGATGAACCCCATAATTTAGAGATATTTACAATTTTCTTTTTGTTATTTTGTATTATTGCAATTGAAATGTGTTAGTTTCATTCTTTTTCAAACAAATCAAACAGAATATAATATTTATATTACCACTGCTACAAGTTTTAGTATTGGATTAACTTTTAGAAAATTAATAAAGAGAATAGAAGAATTGAGAAATCAAATTACTTTTCAAAGTAAAGATTTACCATTATCTCACGATAGAATCTCAACAACGACTAGTGATTCGACTACTGATAGTGCTTATACTACTTATTCTCCTCCTCTTCCTCCTCACAAGTAAAAGACACTTATGCTTTTAACGATAGGAATGAAGAGAGTTTACACCAACAGATACCTCCGCGAGAGGATAGCGTTCAAGATATAAAGATAGACAAATTTGAATTAGAAAGGGAAATTTTAGAATTGGAGATAAGAATAAAGGAACTTGAAATTAAAAAGAAGACTTTAGAGATAAAGTTATGTAAACTGAACAAAACGTAGTATTCATTTATATAAATTTTCATTAATTACTTATTTTAAATAGTTCTTAAGAAACAAATCATCTAGATTTTATTGTATTATATTATATAACTCTTGATAGATTAACAACAGTTTTGCAATTATCTCGTCGGGAGTTGAACCGTCCATGTAGTAGGGTTCTATTACATTGTATTTAGCGTTTATTATTAGAAACCATTAATTACACTTTTTAAAATATATTTTATTATGTTTTAGCCTTAGCAAAAGTTTCGATTGCTTTTTTCTTCTGTGGCTTCTTTTGAGTAGACAAAGATAATAACTCTTGAAGCTTTTTTGACTGTTCTATACCTATTATTGGAAGTTGATTATTAGTAGTAATAGTATAGTCTAATAATCCTATCTGTTTTAATAGTGAGGCTTGGTCCCAATAGATATGTTCATGTGCTATTTTGTTTCCCTTGAATTTCATTACCACAACAATTGGTAGCTCTATATATTTTCCTGTTGGAGGTATTCTTGGAATCATAGCAGGAATTTCGATATCATGTGTAAAGCTTATGATTAATTCATCAACAACCTGGTCTTTACCTATTGTTCTTGAAATACGTACAAATTTAGTATCAGAAGGCATTTTACCTACAAAATTATTGCTGTAAAAAGTATAAACTTCATCATATCCCTTACCTCCAGTTAAGACAGGTATATGGTATACGTATGGCTCCTTTGTCATAGTCTGCATTGTTGCATCTACATCTTTATCTTCAAATTCACAATTTACATGTTTATCAAAAACTACAGCAAGATTAGTAGTAGGGGTTTGCTTACTTACTGATAATTTTGTATTCTTCTTTTTTTTATTTTCTTTTTTCTTTTGTTTTGTATTTTTTACCTTTATTACCAACTAAATATCTTTTTTATAATTAAATAATAAAGATATCTAATCAATCAATAATTCAATTAATTTGATTTAAATCAATTAACCTCTCTATTAACTTCATTATAATTTGAATATTAAGAAACGCTACAATGTCCTGTTGATTGGAATTAACCTCTTTCATATTCGGGTTCACTTACAAAAACAGTAAGTTGCTCAGGAGTAGTGCCCTCCATGTAGTGGGGTTCTATCACATAGTATTTAGCTTTTATTATTAGAAACTTATTTTAAAAATTCAGAAAAATAAAATTTAGGAATTGAGCTTTAATTATTTATTTATTTTAGTAGTGTTTGATGTATAGGAAGATGGAGTAGAAGTAGTCACATG
>CAWIYT010000340.1:0-15035 GCA_963840085.1 uncultured Nitrososphaerales archaeon | reverse complement strand
AGAAACCAAAATAGAATCACATCTATCTAACAAATATAATTCTCTATTTGAATCATAAATTTTCAAAATGAATTTTGTTGTTGGAGATTGTGAAAGTGAAGAATTACTTATTTCAAAACCATAATTTTTAAAAAAAAGTAAGTCATCATTACTAAAATCTATTCCAAATTTAGTTATAAGCCTAACTTTTGCTCCAAATTGTTTCGCAATAAGTCCACAATAACAAGGTGGTCCACCCAAACTATAAGTGACTTGTTGATTTTCAAGAATTATTTTATCCTTTACTATGTTTGAAACAATTGTTAAATGCATTTTTGTCTTTATAATAATTTTTTTACATATGAACTATTGTAAATATGCCTTATTTCCAAATATACAATTCATCAAAATAATAATTTATTAATATCTTTATTAACTTTGATTAATTCGATTATTTATTTATGCTTTTTATATATGATAAAACAAATAATAAATCTTTTATTTGCGATAAATATTAACTATGGTCCAATCCATTGAAATAATAGTAAAATTCTAATAATAAAATTTACAATAATAAACACATCCTTTGAATAAAAATTATTATAATGATTTAGAAACTTTTGAAAAAGCAAGATATATTAATATTCAAACTTACAAAAAAAACGGGCAGCCAATATTAACTCCAGTTTGGTTTATTATTAAAGATAATAAAATTTTTTTTAGGACAAGTGATAAATCTGGAAAGATTAAACGAATTAGAAATAATAACAATGTTCAATTTGCTTTATGTGATATTAGGGGAAAAATAAAAGGAGAATGGCATAAAGGAATAGCTAAAATAGAGAATGATTCAAATAATATTATTCTTTCCCAGATAGATAAAAAATATGGTATATCTTCGCAACTTATGAAAATCTTTTATAAAATTAAGAAAATAGATATTGTTATTTTATCTATTGAACCAAAAAATTAATCTAAAAAATAGATTACAACAATCATTATTTCTAATATAGATAAAATAATATATTATAATGGTTCAGCATGCACAACAACTCGTGTTGCTCCAGTATCATACATTACCATTTGCTGGACATCAGTAGCAATTTGATGAGCATCATATACAGTAAGATTATTGGGATTAGAAGATTGAATTATTATTGTTAAAGTAATATGTTGATCACCTCCCATATCTACTATCCCAATATCTTTACACTCAACTACACCTTTTATTTTAAAACATGATTTACGAATTTTTTCTATATTGAATGGATTAACTTCTTTTTCGATCCCAATAATTTTTCCCTGCTCATTTTCAAATTCAATATGTGTTGTGATATTTTTTATATTTGGGATTTCTTCTTTAACTTTCGACTCGAATATTTCTATAATATTATGGGCTGTTTTTAGGTCTAATCCGCTATCGACTTGGACATCTAGATATAAATGTAATAATCTATTATTATCTTTATTTTGTTCCTTAAAATTTGTAGCAATTTCTTTACTAAAAAACACATTATCAGTCTTGTTTAACTTGTTTTCAAAGGGTTTTTTATCAATACGTTTTCCCCTATGTACCGGTAATTGGGAAAGATAAATCGAATGTACATTTTTAATTCCTTCTGTTTCTGATGCAATTAATCGTATTATATCAGTTATGGTTTCTGATTCTGATTCTATTGCATCTACATGAACTAGTACATCTGAATTTGGAATTACATGTCTTATTTGGTTCTCAACACTAGTAGCAATTTTATGCGCCTTATCGTGAGTTGATGTTCTAGGTACTTCAATATGAAGGTCTATGAAAAATTTTGGGCCTACATTTCTTACTCTAACATCATGAGCTTTATCGACTCCTTCTAATCCTGAAACTGATTCCAATACAATATGATCAATTCCTTTTGGAGCTTTATCTAAAAGAACATCTAGTGTTCGTTTTCCTAGACCAAGAGAGGTGTAAATTATCATAGATGCAATTATTAAAGCAGCATATGCATCTGCATTTGGTATTTGTAAAACTAATACAGCAACAAGTCCTACAATAACAATTGAAGAAGATATCATATCTGCTTTAAAATGTAGTGCGTCGGCTTCAATGGCCTGGCTACCATATTTTCGAGCAACTCTAAAAAGTGCTTTTGATCTTCCATAATCTACTATTATTGAAACGATCATTATTGCAAAAGAAAAAAATGTTATTTCTGGCTCTATAATTTTAAAGAAGATTCTCTCTAGTCCTTCATAAAAAATATATCCAGCAACCAGAAAAAGTAATAATATTTGTGTTAGGCTGGAAAGACTTTCAAATTTAGCATAGCCATATGTAAATTTTGTATCTGGAGGTTTAATTACTATTCTAATTGCATAAAAAGTCATTAGGGCTGCAAGCATATCTAGCCCTGAATGGAATGATTCTGAAAGAATTCCAAGACTATTAGTAGAGAATCCAATAACAAGTTTAAGTAAAGCAAGACAAGCTGAGGCAATTATTGAAGTTATGACTATACGTTTTTTTTCTAGAAATGCTAAATCTTGCTTTTTATTGAAAATTTTTTTCTCTTTTTTATCTAGATTATTGGATGAAGAATTATCCTCTTTCTTAGTCACAACAAATAAGATAGTGTGTAATTTCAATATAATAGTATTTAAAAATCTTGAATAAATTAAATAAACAGTATTAAATCTCTTTTACAACAAAGAGGAAGAAATAATTGTTTTGATTTTGTATTACATTCAAATTTGATATAAAATATATTATTACAATCTACTAATCTATTTAACCTAAGAAATTTTATAAATATATTAGGAAATACCATTTTGGCCTTATTAATAATAATCCTCAAAATAAATTTAAATGACACAATATCAAGCTAATTATATATATTGAGAAATTACCCGTTTGTTCTGCAACCAATTATTGTTATGTTCTCTATTTTAATTATTTTATTAATTGAGAATAATGCATTGGCAGAACCTTTCTTTAATGATCCTACTCTTAAGTATGAAAAAATTGCAGAAGGATTAATGAATCCCACGGGAATAGTTTTTGTTAATAATGACATTTTAATTGCAGAAAAGGAAGGAAATATACGATTATTATCAGATCAACAATTAAATGAAAAACCAATCCATGAATTCTCTGTTAATACGAAAAGTGAACGAGGTTTATTAGGGATTGAAACTGATGGTAGTAATATTTTTGTTTATCTAACTGAGATAACTAATGATGATTCTCTAAGGAATAGGGTCTATAAATATTCATGGAATGGAAATGAATTAACTAATCAACAGCTATTACTTGATTTACCTGCTCTCCCAGGACCTAATCATGATGGTGGTAAATTAGTATTAGAAAAGAGAAGTAACTCAGATACTAGTAATAATTTATATATTGTAATAGGAGATCTGAATCATAGAGGAATTTTACAAAATATAAACTCCAATGATAAACCAGATGATACTGGTGTAATTTTAAGGATAAATTCTAAAGATGGATCTGCAATTGAAACTAATCCATTTTACTCAAATTCTGATACATCAAAATATTTTGCTTATGGTATAAGAAACAGTTTTGGAATTACAATCGATCCTCTAACCGGAACTTTATGGCAAACTGAAAATGGACCTGGTGAATATGATGAGATTAATATAGTTAAACCAGGTTTTAATAGCGGATGGGTTCAAATTATGGGTCCAATGTCTAGGTCTGATAATTCAATAAATGATCTTCAAGTAATACCTAATTCTTTTTATTCTGATCCACAATTAAGTTGGAGAGATACTGTGGCTTTAACAGATATAGAATTTCTTAATTCTTCAAAATTGGGTCAACAATATCTTTATAAGATGATTGTTGGAGATTATAAACAAGGAAATCTATATATTTTATCGCTAAATGAAAAAAGAGATAATATTTTACTAGATACAACAAATAAAGATCTTTTAGACAAAGTTATTGATAACGATGAAGAAGATGATTCAATCATGTTTGGAACTGGTTTCGGTTCAATTACTGATATAGAAACTGGACCAGATGGTTTACTATATGTATTATCTTTTAATGATGGTATATTATACAAGATTTACAAATGATCAATAATTTAATGTAATTCCTAAAAGTTATTTTTTATTGTTTTTTTATGTTGTATTGAAAATTGATATTTATTACAATATTTCTGATATATGTAAAAAAGAATTAAGGCAATTAGACACTCTAAATAAATACAAATAACTATTATTAATTTAAGGTTGTTGATATCATTAAATATTGTATCAACATTATTGTTCAATTGTAGTTTAAATGAATGAAATTATTGTAAAGTTATTTGGAGAAATGTATTGAAATATATAAATTGGTAGAATCTTATAGGTAAGATACTCGACTTGGCAAGGTATTTATTCTTTTTTATAATATTGTTTTTGAATTTACTTACTTTACAATTTGTCAATGCTCAAACTAATTCTACTCTAATTCTAGAAAATGAAGCGTCTGAAAGCAGTTCACAAGAAAAACCAAAAGTCGCTGTTTCAATTGAAGGAACACCAAATGATGATAAAATTCGTGGAGGAGATGGAGATGATGAAATAGATGGTAAAAATGGGGATGATATAATTTACGGTAAAAATGGGGATGATAAACTTGACGGCGGTAATGGTGACGATATTTTATATGGTGACGAAGATGATGATGAACTTGATGGAGGCAAAGGTGATGATGAACTAATCGGAGGACCAGGCTCTGATAAATTGAAAGGAGGAAGTGGAGCAGATTTATTCGTTTGTGATGAAGATGACAAAGTTATAGATTTCGATTCTAGTGAACAAGACAGAAAAGATGGAGCATGTAAAATAATTGATCAGGCATTACCTCCGCCTTTCGATGAAAATGCTAATAATAATGATTTTGGAGATGGAGAAGATGATTCTTTTCCTTCTTTAGGCCCCCTATTTTAATTCAAATATATCAATAAATCAATATAATAATTAAAAGTGATCGTAAGAAAGTTGAAATATTTATCCATTTTGAAGGAATAATATAACCATTAATTCTAAAATTATATTATATGTAATTTTCTATATCATAATTATTAGTGTACAGTTACAAAAACAGGAAAAATTCAATACTATAGGAGATATTGTTCTACTGTGGACAACGATAGCGTAATTTAAAGTAGGATTCAAATTATACTGGTTGTATATTATTGATATCCCTAAATAGTTTTAAAACATTCAGCCAATAAATGGATTAAGATACTAAATAAATTCATAGGGATTTTTTATAAAAAAAATTTTAATTTTTCATTGTTGAAATGAACTAAGGTATCTGTTAGGTATTTTATTGTTCTCTCCTTTCATTATTTGTACGATAATTACCATAAGTACCTACGTCTATATCCGCTTCCTCGATAATTATTTCCATAACCATACCCATAATTATTACCTGATCTGTTATTACTACCATTATAGTAATTAGTGTAAGGTTTGCTACGGTAATGGCTATGATATGATACTCTTTGAATAACAGGTATTTCTACACCCATTTCGTCATTAAGTTTACGTATATTTTGTTTAGTCCTTCTCATAATTCTTGTAAAGGTTTCTATTCTTTCATTAGATACCAGTGATATTGCTATCCCAGTACCGCCTGCTCGAGCGGTTCTTCCTATTCTATGAAAATAGGTATCAGTATCTTCTGGTACATCATAATTTATAATATGACCTACAGCAGGAACATCTATTCCTCTCGCTACTATGTCAGTAGCAACAAGAATATTTTCACTTCCATTTCTAAACCTATAAATAGCATAGTTTCTTTGTTTTTGTGAAAGATCACCATGAATCATAACTGCTTTGAATCCATCTTCTTTCAAGTATTGAAAAACTTTTTGTGTCCTTTGTTTAGTTGAGACAAAAATAATTGTCTGTTGTTTTTGATTTCTATTTCGTATAAGAGTACATAAGTGTTTGAATTTTTCATTTTCTCTAACAATTAAATATGATTGATCAATAGTATCAAGGCTTAATTCATCTTTATTTAGTCTGATCTCAGAATAGTTATTCATATATTCTTGTGCAAGGTTTATGATTTCAGATGGCATGGTTGCTGAAAAAAGGCATGTTTGTCGATCTTCATTGACATAAAAAAGTATGAATTTAATATCTTCTATAAAGCCCATGTCTAGCATTCTATCAGCTTCATCTAAAATAACATATTTTACATTATCCAATTGAATTGATCCTCTTTTAAGATGGTCTATTAATCGACCAGGAGTTGCTACAACAATTTGAACCCCTTTTCTCAATTGTTCCTGCTGTACTGCAATACTCTGTCCTCCATAGATAGACATTGTTCGAATGCCTGTATATTTTGAGAATTTATTAATTTCATTTGTAACTTGTACAGCTAATTCTCTAGTAGGGACTAAGATTAATGCTTGAATAGGAACACGACTTTGAATTTTTGTTAATATTGGAAGTGCATAGGCGGCTGTTTTACCAGTACCTGTATGTGCTTGACCTATCATATCTAAACCTTTTAGAAAAATTGGTATAGATTCCTTTTGGATAGGGAATGGATTTTTATATCCATGTTCATTAAGTGCTTTGATAATAGGAGCACTAATTCCTAAATCTTCGAATGTAGATTCCATTTTATTTTTCACTTTTAAATTATACAAAAGCACGGAAAATGTGAGAAGTAATATAGGATTAACTTAACAAATCTGCCGTAAATTCTCTTGTTATTAGATATGTGTTGAACTAACTTATAAGGTATACTAATCTTAAAATTTTATTATATCTTTATTACCTTACAATATAAGAAAATAATCCAAGATAATATTACTAATTCGGTATTTAAAATTAAAGAATTTCAAAAATATAAGAATTTTATATTCTTTATACGGTTTAATAATTTTTGGATGAGTGAAATTGTTTTAAAGTGAATTATTGAAAAACGTAAATTTTTATTTAGAATAGCAATTATACTCATTAGAGAAACTAACTATTTGATTGTTTTTAATATAATTTTCATTGTAAAATCGACTCTGTTAACTTACTGTGAATGTTCTATTCCTAATCTAATATACATTATTATATGATTGTTCTAGAAGGCTATTGATTTTTCAATAATAATATAAATTTTTATTATTGTTGTTTCAAGTGATAATAAAATGTCATGATATTGCTTAATTTGCTTAATAAATGACAATACTATTTTGTTACATTTTAATAAACAGAGCTTTAGTATTAGGTAATTTGACAATTCAATAGTAGACCATCTACTACCTAAAATAGGATCTGCTTTAATTTAAGAAAATAGATTTAGCTATGGAGGAGTTTTATTTCTAATCTATTATGGTAATAATGAGATTTGAAAAAAATAAAGAATATCTACAGTTATAGTTATATATTTATTCTCTTTATATCTTTCTACCTTCTTATTGTCTCGTCTTAGAAATACATCATCCAAAGCATTAGTCATATTTAAAAAGATGATATGAAAATAAAAGTAGCTATATGTTACTGTGTTATGGAATTGAATATAAAGATTCAACTTTTATTTCTTAAATCTATAAAAGAATATCATCAATTGTTCATTATATTGATGAAACTATTATTCAGAGTGGTAATCATCATTTATACTGGTTATGGATTGCAATTGAACTAGTACATTGATCGGTATGATTGGAATTATATTCTAGAGGAGGAAAGAGAAATATGCTTGTTGCTGAACATTTCAAAAGATCTCTTATTGAGAATCGATGAAAAACATAATGCTGTATGTATACACATAGATGGTGGTAATACATGGTAAGTATCCATAAGAAGTACGTAATGTAATTGGATTAAAACATTATTTACATTCTTCATTGAGTTGCAAGAAAGAGGTAGACGAATATATCAAACTAATAGGACCGTAAAATCTATCTTTTTATTAAGTTATACACATCAGCAAATATTAATTTTATGAGATTACTCTTAGAGCCTATCCGAAAACACCTCCTCTCTTATATGTTATCCAAGCACAGACAAAATGTAATATTGCAATATAGTTATCTTCCTTCTTTTCCCATCTAATCAATAATCGCCTGAATCGGTTCATCCATGAGTGTGTTCTCTCAACTACCCACATCTTCTTGCTCTATATTTTGGTATCCTTCTTCTCTTCTTTTTGTTACCATTATTGTAGTCTTCTCCTCTCTTGCAAATATGCATGGTATAACCATATTCTTCAAGTAACTCGTATACCTCAGGATAGTCATAACCCTTGTCAAGACAGATGTGTTGTTGTTGGGTATTTGTTGTAGATGATGATGATGGTGGTGGTGGTGGTCTGCAAACCACTATACTCTGAAGAGTTGCTTTTGTCATCTTCATATCATGTCTGTTAGCACCATCTACAGTAATTCCAAGAGGAATGCCCTGACCATCTACAAGAAGGCTACGTTTAGTACCTGATTTACTTCTGTCTGTGGGATTTGGTCCTGTACTTTTTTCCCCCAAGAGGTGCTTTTGTTATTGCACCATCCATTGATTGCCATTTCCAGTTGATACCAACTTTTTTATCATATATTTTTAGACCATCAATCCACATACGTTTGAATACGCCATCTTGTCTCCATTCCTGAAACCTGTCATGTACAGTACTGGATGCACCAAGACTTCTTTGTGGTAATGCTTTCCACTGACATCCAGTACGTGTAATGTAGAAGATAGCATTCATTGCCTTTCTATCATCCATTCTTGGACGACCTGTCTTCTTCTTCTTTCTTTTGGATTTATGTACAAGAAGAGGGAAAATTTGATTCCATAATTCATCTGGTATTTCATAAGATGAATCGATTCCAGAAATTTCAGATATCAAACTAATCTCGTGATATATAGTGTAGAGACACTTAGCTTTGTCGAATAAATCTATTGTACCATAAACTTAAATACTATAAACTACTTTTCGGATAGGCTCTTAGTATAATACAAATATTTACGTTATAATATTTATAAGTAAATGGTATAATATAATTTAAAGGCTTAATTATCTTCAACAAATAGTATATTACATCTCATTGATTCCAAAGTTTTGAAAACATATATTACACTTAAATTTTTCTTTACCTGGATTATTAGATATAACTTCTAATTGACTTTTTGTCCTACATCTAGGGCATTTTCCATATACAGTTTTTCGAGCTATATAAATTTTTTTATTTAACCATATATATTTCATATGTTAATATAAGAAAATGCCTCGACTACGATAACCCTTACATCATATATTATTAAAATTTAAAGAAATTTTACTTAATCTATTTAAATATTCAAAATTGCAACAATAAAATATAATATTTAAAAGTTTAATATAATACCGTATTCAATTAGAAAGTTTCAAGTTTCCTTGCAATAGTCAAATATTTTATAGCTTCAGAATTCATCCCTAGTTTTTCAAGTGCTTTTCCTTTTGCATAATAAGCATCAACATAATCAGGATTTATTCTTATTACTTGATCATAGCATTTTATTGCTTCTTCATATCTTAATAGACAATCCAGTGAATAACCTTTTCCGTAATAAGCATTTACATATTCACTATTTCTTCGTATGACTTCATCATAATAAACTACTGCTTCTTGATATCTACCTAGACAACCAAGTGCAACTGCCTTATTGTAATATGCATCAACATAATCAGGATTTATTCTTATTACTTGATCATAACATTCTATTGCTTCCTGGTATTGTAAAACATTGGCTAAGGTAATTCCTTTATTATAATATGTCTTAGGAATAGCAGGATTTACACGGAGAGCTCTATCATAAGAATATATTGCATCATCATATCTGCCTAAACTAGCAAGTGCAATGCCTTTATTGTTTAATGCATTAACGTCATCAGGATTTATACTTAATGCCAAATCATAATAGTATATTGCATCATCATATTTGCCTAAACTAGCAAGTGCAACACCTTTGTTAGTTATAGCATTAATATCATCTGGTTTTATACTTAATGCCAAATCATAATAGTAAAGTGCATCTTTAGCATTATTACTGTTAGCTAAGGCTACACCTTTATTGTTTAAAGCACGTATATCATTGGGATTGGTTTTCAAAACCTCTTCATATGATTCAGCTGCTTTATCATATAACCCAATCTTGTTTAAAGAATATCCTTTCTCATTTAAGGCATTAATATTTCCAGGGTTGATAATTAAAGATTGATCAAAGCATTTTATTGCATCATGATATTTCTGTAAATTATTAAGTGCAAGGCCTTTTCTATACCAAGCCTCAAAATAATTTCTATTAATATTTAAAGCTTGATCAAAGCATTTTATTGCATCATGATATTTCTGAGCTATTTCAAAGAAGAATCCTTTTTCATAATATACTTTTGGATCATCTGGACTTACCATTAATAATTTATCTAAAAGGTCAAGAGCTTTTTCATATTCTATAACTTCATTGGACGAGATTTCATGAATCTGAGCTACAGCATCTTCTACATTTTCTGTAGATAAATGCTCATCTCTCAAATGAACATCTTCATTAGAATCGTCGTTTTCCTCAATATTACTTATTTGATCCTTCTGATCTTTCAATAATAATAATCATTATTAAATGATCATATTTAAGCAATACTATCTATTAATAGATTAACCTGATTGATTTTTGCCAAGTTGCAATATCTGTTTTAAAAAATAACAACTAACATTTTATATATTAATTAAAGATAAGTTAAAGACAATTAAATGGAGTAGTTTACTAAAATAATTTATTGTAGTCATTCTTTTAAGATTGAGGAGATTTAGAGCCTATCCCAAAATTATCTTCCTATAAATTATTATGCTGTTTGCTAATTGGACAAGACCAAGATAGTTTTTATCCTTCTTTTCAAACCTTGTAAATAATTTCCTGAATCTATTGTTATGCCATGAATTTGTTCTCTTTCTACTACCCATCTTCTTGTGGGATGTCTATTGTTGTGTTTCTTTTCTTCTCTTCTATGTCGTATGTGTGGAATGTATCCTCTCTTGATGATTTCTTGTTCTACATCTTTGGAATGATATGCTTTATCAAGACTTAGATTCTGATTTTTCTTCTTATTCTTATTCTTATTCTTGTCGTTGTCGTTGTTGTTGTTTCTATATTTTGTTGCTGATTTTGAAGATGGTCTTTTGATAACCATGCTGTCAACGGTTTCAATTGCAGTAGTAACATCATAGGAGTATTTGCAGATGTTATAACAGTAGAAAGTGGAATGCCTTCTTTATCTGTTAAAATATGTCTTTGCTGCCTAATTTACTCCTTCTGTCAGTAGTAGGATTATGTCCTGTCATCTCCCCCCTAAAAAGGTGATTTTACGGATATGCTGTCAAGAGACTGCCAGTTCCACTTAATTCCTTTCTTTAAATCGTATATTTGTAGCAATCTTGTCCATAATTTATCAAATATATCTGATTCTCTCCATTCCTGAAATCTTCTGTGGCATGTGGAACCAGAACCATACTCTTTGGGTAACATTTTCCACTGACATCCAGTTCTAAGGATAAACATGATATCATCAAATACTTTTCTGTATGGAACAATGGGACGACCTATTGTATTCTCTGGTTTCTCATTTGGTAAAATATTTTTAATTTCATTCCAAAGATCATCTGGAATGCGTATAATTGTTCTAACATACTTTTTACTTTTATTCAAATGTTAAACAGATAAGAGATAAAAATAGGCAGCTATATTTCTATCTATTTTTGGGATAGGCTCTTAATTAATTTAGTTTTTGAATTGTCATTCTAATAACTTTAAACTGCTATAATAATTAGTGTTTATTTTTTTACTCAAATTTTCAATATCTATTATAATTTCTTGGGAATTTTAACAATTTAAGGTAAAAGGACACAATTAAATATATAATATATATTTACTAAAATAGTAAAAATAGATGAAAATTTCTGCAATAATTTCTGATTATGATGGAACGCTTTGTCCTACATCCTCTCTTTATTCAGATAATTCTATTCCGCAAGACCTTTATAATATTCTTTTTGATATTTCAAGTTGTATTCCTATTTGCATAATATCAAGCAAAGATTTTAACTTTATAGGCTCAAATGTTAATTTTGCTAAAATAATTTCATGTATAATGGGCATTGAAACCTTTATTTTTTTACAAAAAGACAAAGAAGAATCAATAGACTACAATTTTGGAGATAATAATGAAATTCTGGATCTAATAGAACTAAAAAATAAAATTCGAATGAATGGTTTAATTAAATATCATATAAATCAAAAAGAAAATATATCCCGAAATTCTTCTGTTTTAGAAAATTTATCATCAGTAATTTCTAAGAATTTTAATGATATCAAAATCTTTAAAAAATATACGTTTAAGGAAAAACTTCTCGCAGGAATCTCTATTGATTATAGACATTTATTCAATTGGGAAAATTTTAAATTTACTATTGAACCTCGAATATTGAATAAAATTCAAGAATTTATCAAAATAAATTCCCTATCCACCAATAATCTTAATATACAATCTTATTTAACTCACCCATTCATAGACGTCTATTCTACCTATTATAACAAAGGAGAAATACTGACATTGATACGTTCATTATTAAAATTGGGCGATAATAAAAAAATTTTATACCTTGGAGATTCAGAAAACGATAATTCTGCTTTTAAAAAAGCAAATCTTTCAATTAATATAAAATCTGACGAAAGAATAAATACCAAATTGGACTCACATTATACCCTAGAATTCAATGAATTAAGTTATTTTCTTCTAAAATTACATAAGGAAGATTTTAACTTTACATCAATGTCATTTTAAAATTTTACTAATAATTAGAATAAATAATAAAACTAAAATTAAGAATTTTACATAACAAAAAAAATTTCTGCAATCAATCGTATACCATTAACAAAATATTTTCATTATTATATTTTTTTTATCTTAACTTTTTATATTGATTTGACAATATTATTGTTCATTAATATATACTAAATGGATTTATTAATTGGTCTCTCCAAAATTTTACACTAAATTAAACTGAATGTTCTGTACAAATTAATTATTATTATCTTAAAATTCATAATTAAAATTTTTTATGATAAAGTATACAAATCAGAATGAAATACAAAAATTACAATATAAAGTTATCAATAACGACTATTATAAAAATTTTAAAATAATTCTAACAAATTCTTCTATTTTTTCTATATGAGGATAATGCCCACAATGGTCAAATATAACAATTTTACTATTAGGAATTTTAAATTTTTTTGCATAGCGTACAGGAATTAATTTATCATGTCTCCCCCAAATAATTAATGTTGGTATATCGATTTTAAGTCGATCAGTTAACTGGGGATGATCATTAAATGCCATTAATGTAGACATAAAGACATACTTTGAATTAGGTAAATTCATCCTATTGATGAAATCCTGAATAGATTCCTCTGAAACCATATTTGAATCGTATATCATTTCTTGGTATGCTCTTAAAACATTTTCATAAGTTGGATATAATGCAGCAGAAATATAATGTTTAAGAGTAGTTGAAACATATCTCATCATACCTGCTGGAGATACTAAAACTAACTTTTTGATTTCTGCTTCATATTTTATTGCATATTCTAATGCAAGTAATCCTCCAAAGGATGAACCCATTATAATAACATCAGATACATTTAATAAATTTAAAAATTTTTTAATAAAATTAATAAAAAAATCAATTGTATATTCTACATGAGGCTTTTCACTATATCCAAATCCAATAATATCAGGAATAATTAATCTATATCTTGTAGATAAATATGGAATTACTTCTCTCCATCTATCAGCCATTCCCCTAGGCCATGCAAAAGTAGAACAGGAGGAAGATTAAGACTACAATTAGCAATATCATAATATCTAATTTTATATTTTTCAACATCGATGGTCTCAACGGGATAAGCATTAATCAAATATCATGATAAGTGAAACAGACAGATATTTTAGTTTCGATGTAAAAATTTTTCATTCAAATCATATTTAATATAAAATGTATTTAAGGTTAGCAACAATCCTCTGTTATATAGTAGTGATATAATTTTTTATATATCTTTTAGATAATGATGTGATTCTATTATATATGCCTTTAACAATCACTAATCCCAATTCTAGTAGATGATATATTAAAAATTCGTATTCTTTCATACAAAAAACAAGTCAATGCTTTTAGAGATGAAAAAAATTAGGTCATAGACAGTTACAGGAGAATATTTTAATGCTTATTTAGTGTTGATATTTGTCATATTTCTTTAATTTTTTTGCAGAATTCTAAAGATTCTCATATATAACTAATCTCAAAGATGAAATTCCTGTTCGAAAGGGATAAGCACCATTTCCTTTATTTGTAATAGGATTTACCCATTCATATAAAAGATTTTCATTTGAGAATTCATCTAAAAATAAAGTTGAAATAAGATAATCACATTCATCAAACCTCCTAAACCTCAATCTTGTCATAATTTCAATTCCTGTTATCCATGGCCAAAAAGTATAATTATGATAATAATTTGGCTTTAAGGGCCAGGGACCAGTTTTTTGAAGTGGTTTTTCAATTATCATTGGAAACTTATATTTCCATATTTCTTCTTTTATAGTATCTAACATGCTATTATATCTTTCAAAACTACTTTTATTATGAGAAATTGAAGAACAATGATTGAAATCTTTATTAATTTCACAATTAGATACATTAGAAAAATTATCATTTATCAATGCAAATAGATAAAGTAAAGAATCCTGAGTCATAATTTTTTCACAGTTTGCAGTTGCATATGAGCCTATGTTATTATCAATAAAACATGTTTTTTGTTTTGACCACATATGTTTTTCTACTGCATTAATTACATTATTTGCTAATGTATCTATATATATTGCAGTATCATCGATATTTAGATATTTTAGTAATATATTCAAATTTTTTAATGCAAGTAACCAACATGCTTGACTATAGATAATTTTTCCCTTTCTAAGAGCAGTATCCATCCAATCTTCATTTGAT
>CAWIYT010000339.1:0-11742 GCA_963840085.1 uncultured Nitrososphaerales archaeon | reverse complement strand
ATATGATATATAAAGCAAATATAGAATTACAAATTTGTAACTATACACACAATTACACAGCAATGACAGTGACAATGTACTATTACTATATTAACAATTGTTATAATTCGATATAAAATGTCAGAATTAGATGAAGCAATGTTGAAACATATGGATTATCTAGTTAATGTAGAAAGAAGACCTTTTACCTTCAAGGATTTCGTAATCTTTTTATGTCAATGAAAAGGAATACAATATGACACATGGAACATTTAGAAACAAAATATCTACATTAAAAAAACTGGTAAAGTAGAAGTTGTATTTAACTCTGCAGGTCTGGCATATTATACTTTAAAAGGTGTTATTGTAGGTAAACCAATTCCATCAAACCACATGGGGGTATCCTACACCAATCCATTCTATCGTTTTATACAGGATCTCATTTTAGACAAGAATTCAATACATGATATACACTTGAAGTTTGAAACAAAGGATATATGGTCACTTTCTCTCATCCAATCCTACCTTCAAGTTAAATTCCTTTAGTAAAGATATTAGATTAGGAAAATGGAAAATAAATGATAATGAATATCTATGCTTTTTAGTAACAATCCATAGAACTAATACTGTCTCTATTGTAATAAGTTGTTCCTATCATCCATTTCCTCTTGATATTTCAGGAATTATTGATCTGTCAAATGTATTAACAAGAATAGAAGAACGAATCAGTAAAATGATTCATGATAATCTGAATGAGATTATTTTTAATAATGCGATGGAACGACCTGAAATCATTATTCCCAGTTACAAAGACTGGATCGTGACGATGTGGCATTTTGGTGCTGATAGTTTAGTTGAATTCAGTGGTGAAAAGTTCTCTATGAAATGGAAAACAGCAGAGAAAATAATGATTCAGGCATACAGTAAAGTATTCAAAAATAACAAGTGTAAAATTCGTTTAGAAAGACATGAATATCCTAATAAAAGATTCTTTGTGGCGATAGAAGAGAAACTAAACATAATAATAATAATGGTAGTTGGTTAAAATGAAAAATCATTTACAAAATATAAGAAATATTTGTCAATCTCTAGACGGGTACACAAAAACGAAACCAAAGAGAAATGGTAGTAGGGTGCGAAGTTTGAATTATTATCCATCATGGTGGATGAAATCTTGTAAATCTCACCCTTCGATAAGTATTATTTCGGTATTTTTTAAAGGATGATTTGGACATGACTGCGGACGACTATCTAGTATAAGTGATGAAGAGACTTGGTCAGGTGAAGATCAAATATATGACTATCTATCCATTCCAGGTCTTAATACAAAGTTCGGATTAAATGGTAAAGATTATGATATTTTTATAATCCAACAAGTGTTGGATAATGCATTAGACTTTATAGAACAAAATGCAAAAAAGTTTGTAAATGGACAAAATCCGTATGTTAGTGTAATTATTACTGAGAGAAGAAGATGGCAAAGTAACAAAAATCAGAGTTAGAAATTCCAATGCTGGTATCAATAATATATTTCCTGAAGAACGTATTAAGCAAGATTTTTAAACTTGATAGATATCAAAGTAGCAAAAGATATAGACATAAGATAAACCGAGGTGAATTAGGTGATGCTTTCAAGGCTATATTAGGTATTCCATATGCTATTGTAATCAATAATGATGATGATAGACAGAAAATTGGGATTATCCATTAGAAATCAATATTTCAAATGATAATAAATCTATTAAAATCAAGATTGATAATATTGATAAAATCAGAAGAAGAGAAAATCCAAAAGTAATTACAAGAATATGACCAAATCATAGATCAAGAATTTGGATGAATCTGAATCTGAAGAAAATACAAATGATCTATAATAATTTTACTGAAGTTGTTGTATATCTTCCTAAACACTCAGTTGATTACAGTGCAATCCATGACTTTCTAAAAAAATACATTATTGATAATACACACATAAATTTTAATATTCAATTGCCGGTCAGAAAGAACCACTATTTTACAAGGCTACACAAGAACTTTATAAAGATTGGAAAAACAAACAAAGTATCTATTCTTATACATTACAAGATATCAAAGGCTTATTTTATAGTATTGATAAAAGTATCGATAACTTAAATGTCTTTGATAATTTTATTCGTACTGATTTTAGAGAAGGTACGACATTACCTAAAGATGATAGATTTCAAAACATTTAACATTTGGTGATTTAAGAAAAGATGATAAAAAAATTGAGTAAATTGTACAAAAAATTAAAGAATAATCAAAAACCAATAAAATATCAATCTACATCATTACAAAAATTAGAGGCTCCTTTTGATTGGAAATTAAGAGAAGAAGCATTAAAAGAACGTCTAAAACAAGTATATTTGGTTGAGGATGAAGATTTTGTCTATAAAAGATTTGATAAATATTATGAAAATCCTAATGGTAATGGTGTCCAATTTCCATACAAATTAGAAGTTGTTATTGCCAAATCACCTATTCTTGATGAAAATAGTATTAACATTAATTGAATCATTAAATTTTTCTCCTTCTTTAAATTCTGATTCATCTTTAGTGCAAATGATTCAATATTTTTTTGGAAGAAATATAAAGCAGAAAGATATACTTGATATTCTTTCAGATTGTGGATATTCTATTTACAATAATGGTCAACATAAAAAACCATATAATCTTATGTTTGTCAATTTAATATCTCCTAGGATAGATTATAATAGTCTTAGTAAGTCAAATATCAACTTGTTACCATTTGCTGAAACATTTTCTAATGAATTTTACAAGTTTTGTAAATTTGCATCAACTAAAAGAAACAAAAATAATGGTAATGGAAATGGAAATAAAAATACTGATAATAATAGATATCATTTACGAATTTGGTTAAATGAAAGATGAGAGGCTGTAAAAAAAGATCCTACATTATTAACTACTGGAAGAGTAACATTAGATGGTGTATACTACAGACTAAGGACTAAACTCGATCGGATGGGAATACCAGTTAAAGATAGAGATCATATCAAAAGTTCAATAAAAGAAATATGCGATGAAATGGGACTTAAAAGAGATGAACTTGGAATAATAGCAGCAGAAAGGGCACAATTCTATTATAAAGGTAGATCATATGGTGTTGGGATTGATGAAATCTCTGAGTTAGCAAAATATGCAACAGATATAGTAATAATTGAAAAACAGGGAGCAGTAGAGGCTCTAGCACCATTTGCAGATAAACAAGGAATTGCATTATTATATACTCGTGGTTTTTCCACTGAATATGCACTAGAATTAACAGAACAAACAGATTCTAATATTATAGTTTTAACAGATTTAGATGCATCAGGATTACTAATAGCAACAAAATTACCAAGATAATAAACCTATCTATAGAGTAGGTGTTGATCAACAAATGCTTGATTATTTCGGATTAGATTTTGATGATGTTTCAGAAACATATAAACCAGAAGAGCCATTATGATACAGTTGCTAAATATCTTGAAAACAATAATTATAATCTAATATCAAAAGAACTGTTTAAACGTTTAAAGAAAGAACGTGTTGAGATAGACAGTGTTCTATCTAAGGTTTCTAACGAAGATTTTTGGGATTATATTGTAGAGTTTCTTGATGAAAAATTCCCATATAGAAATTATAACAGATCAATAGATGTTCCGAAATCTGTTACACCAATTTATTTACAAAAATTTATTGATAATATAAATCAAATAATTATAAAAGCTCAAGAACCAGAACGACAAAAAATTGTGAATGAACTTGAATATACAGAAGGATTGTTCGATGAGTTGGAAGAGAAAGAAAATGAAATTGAAGATAGGTTGAGGTCTATTGTCGAAAACAATCAAGAGATAAAAAATAAGATATCTGAAGAATTCAAAAAGTTGTTTGTGCTAATTTATTTTATTTATTGTAAAAAAAGCCATTATAATAGTATAGTTCTTTTTAACCAATCTCTCTTTTTTTAGTAAAGTCAATTCCAATACTAGGATGTTGTTGAATATTACTATTATTATCTATAACATTTTTTATCGTGGCTATAATAGGAACAACCATTCCCAATGAAGTTAGTTGTTGATTATTTGCTCTTAATTCGGCTATTAATGATAAAATTAAACGTTTATCTTTTTGTGAATCAGGATTATTTGTTTCAATATGCCATTGTTTTAAGGTCTCTTTCTGTATCATTTCCATTTCTGCGATACGCTTGCGGTAAAACTCTACAAAGCCCTGTCTGGCATAATATGATATCCATTGGACATTATTGGATTCATCGTTTAAGGCTTCTCTAAATTTCTTGTATGAACTTTCTGAAAAAGATTCATTTAAGCCTAGTCTACTTTTAACATAATCAATAGTATCTAACTTACTAAGACCCATAATATCGACATCGATCATACATTGCTTTATGAGGTGTTTTTGTTCTTGGGTAAAATTCTTTTTCTTGGACATAAATCATGCTCACTTATAGTATTCTTTGGACTTTTAATCCTTTTGTATATTCATTATTATTCATGAAAAATAATAAGAATTAACTAAACTAAAATTTCCTATTTGGATCATATTCTTGTTAAATTTTAGTTTGATGACTGCGATGAAGATTATCCAGAATATTTTTTCCTTGTAAGTTTTTGCTACTAACTCCTTAACCGCTTCGATTCCTTCGCTTTCCATTTTTAAGACATCTATAGCAATATTGGCTGCTACTTCAGCACATTTGGCTCATTTTCAGTTACCAGAAGTCTTATCAGATCTACAGCTTTTTTCTCAGCCTTTTATAAAGAGTGAGCAATCTATTTTTAAAGAGTTGTGCTTCCAAAAAGAGTGTATTATCTGTCTTCTGCCTCTGTATTTGCCCGTACCTTTTCTCGATACGTTGGGTATATCTTGATACAGTCCTAACTCCAATATGTAACTCTCGAGCAATTTCATCCTGAGTCTTATTTTCAAGAAGCATTTTGAAGATTTGTCTGAGTTGAGCCTCATACTGTTGTTTGTTTATCATATGTTTTTTATTCTTGCTCCTATTATTACTACTACTATTACTACTACAATTTTCTTATATTTCTTTATTTGTCTCATTGACGATAACAAAAAATATATGCCACATTATGCCATATTCACATAATTAGATAAATGACTAAGATAAATACAAATTCAGAATTTCGAATTTTTACTTTTTTTCAATTTCTCTTTCTTTCTTTCTATTCAGTGCTTCCTGTTGATGTTGCTTATAATTTGATTTACCATTTTTTGTACACCGATGATATAGCATAAACTGTAGAGATGGTTCTATTCTGTCGCATTCTTTGCAACCGTTCTTGTTGTTTCTTGTCCTTGTGCTTTAGGGATAGCAACCCCTATGGTAGTCTCCTTAGGTGTTGGTAAGGCAGCAAGAGAAGGGATTTTATTAAAGGGAGGAAAGTATCTAGAAAAATTAGCATCTATAGATACAATAGTATTTGATAAGACAGGGACACTTACTAAAGGCAAACCAGAGGTTACCGATATAATTCCAAATAATAGTTATAATGAATATTATGTATTACAATTGGCATATTCAGCAGAAATAAAATCAGAACATCCTATAGCAAAGGCAATTGTTAATAAAGCATCTGAAAAAAATATTCCTTCTCTTCAAATTACTGCCTTTAATTCAATATCTGGACATGGTGTAGTTGCAAAACTCAAAGAACAACAAATATTCATAGGAAGTCCAAGAGTCAATAATAATGATAGTTTAGTTAAATTATCTTCTAATCACTATTATTCTCCTGCCTCATTTACAATTCCTGAAAATTTACAAAAAAAAAATAATGGAGTTAGAAAAAGAGGGAAAAACAGTAGTAACAGTCTCTATCGAAGATAAACTAGTCGGACTAATAGCAGTTGCAGACACAATTAGAGATAATGCAATACAAATAATTCAACATCTCAAACATATGGGTAATAAAATAATACTTATAACTGGAGATAATAAGAGAACAGCAAACGCTATTGCTAAACAACTAGATATTGAAAATGTGTTAGCAGAAGTTTTACCAAACAGAAAAGCAGAGGAAATAAAAAAATTACAAGATAAAGATAAAAGAAATGTTGCAATGATAGGAGATGGAATAAACGATGCACCTGCATTAACACAAGCAGATATAGGAATTGCAATGGGTTCAGGAACGGACATTGCTATGGCTGCAGGACATGTTATCCTTATGAGAAATGATTTATCTGGAGTTATTTATGCTCTCAAATTAGGCAAATATTCTATGAAAAAAATCAAGGAAAATTTAGCAATTTCATTTACATATAATTCTATAACTATACCAATTGCAGCAGGAATATTATATGGTATTACAAATTCACTAATACTAACACCAGCACTTGCAGCATTAGGTTGGATTATTAGTGATTCCTCAGTATTTGGTAATTCTATGCTAATAAAGAAATTCAACTATTTTACATCATCTACCAATATAAGAAATTAACAAGATTTTAATTAAACAATAAAAGGAGAAATTCTAGCAATTAAGATATTAGTTAATTAAATTAATCTATATCATTTGCTTTCTCTCTAATTGTTATATTCTTTCACTTAAAACTAATAATTGATCCAAAAGATGAGCCAACACGTCTTCTTTTACCTTGTCATTCTATCTTTCAATGATTGATCGATTAAATTTGTTCTTTAAGTTTTAAATAAAATACTTTACCAGTTTCATTACTTATTTCCTATGACTGACTTGAGTGCTGTGGATTTAAAGACAAGCATATATACATACCATAGCCTTCTATTTAGAAGTGGTATTCATTATAGAGGGCTATGGCTATTATAATTATTATCAATATCAAGAAATTTTATTTATTTGTTTATCGATATTTACACTTATTATCATGGCAAAATAGTCATTTCTCCCTTAATATTTGCAGGATCAGCAACAGAGAAAAACGGATATTTTCCTGGTGACAAGTTTACTGCTAGATATTCTGCAAATGAGCCAGATTTTATAGTATCTGTATGAAAGAGTTTACCTGCCATTGGGTCTTCAGGATTTTTACCATTAGTAAAGGAATGATTATTACTAGTTGCATTATTTAAAATCAATACTTCTTCACCTTGTTTTATTGAAAATTCTGATGGACTAAAAGATACATTACCTTCCTTATCTTCCTTTATCATGAGAACTACTGCTATAGGAGTAGCATCAATATCTGCTGTATCTGGTTTATGAATTTGAGCATTGCTATACTGAATTTCAAATGGATTTCCTAAAAAGTACAAAAAAGTCAAAGCAAATAATATGGAGAAACTATAATAGAAAGACAATGTTCTGATTTTATTTTTATCATAATTGCTACTAATAATATCAATAATTTTATTTGTTTTCAATGATTGATAAACTATAATCAAAGTTATAAAAATTTTTTCTAATAGTTAAAATGGAAAAATGATAATATAATAAATAAAATGAATACACTATATCTATCAGTCTGCATCCAATACGAAATGAGACTCTTTATCGCCACTATTGTTTATAAGCCTTCTAAACAAATGAACCAAATTCCTTAAATTGTTGATAGTACAATCATCGAATACAATGTTCAATAGAAAACAAACTAAAATGTTGACTCTTCTTTCTGTGCTAGTCTTATCTTTTTCTATGGCATTAGCACCATCTTTGCAACAAAACAATGCATTAGCACAAGATGCCAAAGCATCAGTTCAAGAGGTGTCCACTCACGTTACCCAAGCATTAAAAGCATATGCAAATGCGATAGGAGCACAATATTTTGAGTCTGAACATACACCAATAGAAGTTAATAAAACATTGATAGAACAAGCAAAGAGTGTAGGAGAAGGAAAGTTAGTAAATCAAACTGCATACCAATCTGCTCAAGACCATCTAAAGACTGCACAATTGCTGTTTGTTGGTCTTGTTCCTGAGCTTAAAAATAGTAATCCAGAAGATGTAATTCAAGTTCAATCAGGTTTACTAATGCTTCAAAATATGTTCAATTACAGAGCAGCATATAACTTGGTAGAAGATGCAGGTTTTGGTGTAGTTTTAGGTCACCTAGATAATCTATCCAAATAATTTTTTATTTTTTTTAATTCTTATTAGATAATTTTCTTCTTTCACTTAAAACCATAACTGATCAGATAGATGAGCCAATGCATCATCTTCCTTTACCTTGTCATTTTCTTTCAATGACTGATTAATTATGTAGTTCTTTGATCTTTGTTTGTAAATCTGCTTCTTGTCTTTCTAATTGTGGAACATTTAGAAAAGTTAGATGTCATAGCAATTTTTTCTAATCTAATTTATTTGACAATTTTTAATAGAATCTTAAATTGAAAGTATTTGCAGTTTTTAAGAGTAAGGTCATTTCTTAGTTCATATTGATATTCTTTTATGAATTCTACAAAAAAATAGGATTCGAACTGAAGATACTAATCCTGGCCCGGCGCCTAACTAGTGGAGTTAATTTTATAAGATACACTTCTATAAATGAAACCAATTTTCTATATAATGAAATGAAAAGTATATAGTCAATAGTATCAATCTTAATATGACTTAACGAAGAATTTAGTACATGTCTTCAGCTAAAAAAGATAATGTAAAAGAAAGTACTACCAACCAATTTAAGGAAACCACAGACAGATATCTAGAACAACAGAGACAACAATATAAGGATACAGCATCTAACGTATCTGACACAACAGAAAAGATTAATGAAAGCGTAAATAAATTTCAAGAAGATAATAGAAGAATCTTTGAAAAGAATGCAGATACTTTCAGGAACTCTCAAGAACAAATCAGCAAAACATCACAAGAAACATCAAATAACATTGTAGAATTACAAAAAAATGTCTTTGATACATATCAATCATTATATACTCAATTCTTTGATAACATCAATAAAGCATGGAAAAATTTCAATATTCCACAAAGATATTCTGAAACACATAACACGCTAAACAAAAACATACAAGATTATACAGTCAATTCAACAAATTTCGTAAATGAACTTATTGCAAGCGGTATAGAAAATTTCAATAAATCAATAGAACTCACACAAAGATATTACAGCGATATCGTGCAAAATAACTTTAATTATGCACGAAAAATAGAAAGAATCATACAATAGACAATAAATAAAAGTAAAAAATAAAAATTTTTTATTTACAAATTATTTTACACATATATATTTTTTATAAATCTATTACTTTAGCGATATTTGTATCATTAAAATTAGTATTAATAATAGTAATAGTAATTTAAAGTAAAAACTATTGTATAAAAAATAGATAGAATATTATAAAATGATAAATAGTATTCTCTAGAATTATATTCGGTTGATCTTATATCTTTACATGTGAGATCAACTAACTAACAAACAAATTTCAACCAATTGACTCATTGTCATAGTCTGAGCCATCGTTTTCCATAATCCTACTACCATATATATGTCCAGTTCAGCCTATGGCAATAATAATATTCTAGCATTATTTAAAAAACACCAGAAGAATAGTTTCAAAAATGATAAATACTTCAATGAGGAGGAATAGACCACCTCAAGGAAAGTAGCATCTTGCCATAGTCTGATCTACTAATCCTATAAACCCAAATCATGTAGTTAGTTCAGGTTATGGCTTTTACTATTAATAGTAAGTGATCTTGTGATAGATCTTAATGGACATACAATTTCTGGTCCCGATGTAAATAGTCAAGAAAAAACATCTAACAAAGAGGAATCATGGTAACAAATGTTAACAATATAGTAATTAAAGATGGTACTATTCAGGGATTTCGAGCAGGTATTTTAATGACAGGTTCACAAAATGTTGAATTAAGCAAAATAGTCTCCAAACAGAACCAAATAGGAGCATTCAGTACCGGTGCTAATATAGTTAATAACACTTATCCATACTTATGAATAACGAAATTGGTTTGCAGGATACTCAACACAACAAACCACCATAGAGAAGAACATACTTTACCAAAATACTTTGGCAGGAATTACATTAGTTAACACTGATAATGGCGTACTTACGTTGAACTCTATTACTGAATCTGGAAATGGTCTTTATGTAGACAATCAAATAAATGAAAACAATGTTAACTTTAACAATGTTTTGTTGAATACTGTTGATATAAAGAACGCTATGGGTTACCAGTAAATACCAATGCAAATACCTATGACCAAAATAACTGTATGACTTCCAATCCAAGTGGTATATGTATAGGTAAGTAATTTAAAGAAAAATCTTTTTCTAAATCTTTTTATTAATATTTTTTATGGTATTTTTATGGTATTTATATTGAGGTAATTATTATTGAACATATTTGTAAAAAGTATTAAATACTTCTGCTCATCACTTCACTTTTTATTATGCTAAACAAAAAATACAGTTACAATCATAACAACTACATTAAATACCTATATCTTTTTGCATTGCTATCTTTTTTACCGTCAGTATTTTGTATATTTCCAATTCTTATGATTCTGTCTTTGCTAAAAAAAATAGTGTGACCATGGTAACAAAGGTGATGATGGTAATGATTTAAAAACTTGACCTTAAAACATCAATTGAGTTATCTAATATAGATAATATTGATGCTACTGAATGTCTTAAGAATTACAGGTTTTGTAAATGGGCAAGAAATTAAAAAAGATATTCCAATTTCTTCAATAGATAAAACAAAGAAAACACTGAAAGTTGACTTCAAATTAGATAGTAAAACTGATTTAGTAAATGCAAAGAGTCCAGATGAATTCTTCGTATGTGCTTACCAAGTCGAGAGAAATAAAGAAAGATCAGAATTCTATTATAAAATTTGATTGTAATGAGGGTGATCTGCAAGGTGCAGGAACAACACAAGTAAGTTTATTTAAAACTGGTTCTCAAGTATTTGCAACAAGCCAAGCAGTTCATCAAAAAGCAACTCTAACTCAAACAAATAGTAATTCAGCAAATAATAATGGTGTAGCTAAAATTAAAATTTATGCTCCGTTAGCAGATAAGAAAGATACTAAAAAGTTGATAATTGGTGTTGCATTAAAGGGTCAAATACAATCTCAAGTTATAGACGATGTTCAAGCAAAACTTGATAAAAGCAAAAATACTAGATAAAAAAGAGTATTTACCTTTGATAGAAATACCGACCTTGGCCCAATACAAGTTGGTGATAGGTATCATTCTTGTGTTGCTGGCGAAGATTTGCGACCACCTGAAGGTTCTAATGTGAAAAGAGAATTCTAAAGAATCTTGATGCAGTTAGCGGATTGTATGTTAGATAAATAAAAGGATAATGACCATATTACACTATTAATCTTGGATAATAATATTTTTATATTTACTTTTAAAGATCAAGAATGCAAATACTATGGTAGAATTATTCAAATACAATATAAAAAAATAGATAGCATAGCATCGACGTCTAAATTGGTTACAGTCTCGCTTTTAGTCTCGTCATTATTTATTATTGTATCGTCCTTATTATCAACTTTATCGATACCAATTTTTGGACAAAATGATGCAATCAATAATAATCAAGTAAAACATTCTGTTCCACATAATGCTGTAAGTCATGAATCACATCAAGTTGTTCAATTTGAAGAACCAAAAGATAATATATTATACCATGGAAGTATTACATTTAAATCATCTATTCCAGTAGATATTATTGTCTATAATGATACATGAATTGTCTCAGATAATGCAAATAATGCAAATATAAA
>CAWIYT010000338.1:0-8013 GCA_963840085.1 uncultured Nitrososphaerales archaeon | reverse complement strand
AACTGGAAGTGATGCTCAACCTTTTTTCAGAATCTTTAATCCATGGTTACAACAAAAAAAGTTTGATCCGGACTGTATTTATATAAAAAAATGGATTTCAGAACTTAAAGAGGTTCCTATTAATACAATACATGAATGGTATAAGGCTAATTCAGTAATTGATAAATCAACTAATTCCTCTTCGAGAGATTATCCTAAACCAATAGTGGAACACCAAAAAGAAATTACAATTACAAGAGAATTATATAATATCTAATATATTACTAATGACAAATTTATAATTACTCGATCGATATTTTCACAAATAATTAATATGCGTTTAGCTAGTTATACTACTATATAATTAATTTATTTTGTTGACTTATCCATTATTTAAAAACGTTGTTGATAATCTGTGGATGTTAAATATGACTATGACTACAGCTCTAACACCCACAGAGATAATACAATTTTGGAGAATTGTAGTATAGTTTATCAAAAGAAAGTTGAATAAAAGAATATTGTTGATTTTCGGTTTGTAAACTATAAAGCTAACGAGTTTATAATTCACATAAACTTCAATGTAAGACAATTTTTTTAATGAAGCAAATCTATTGAAAGATATATTCAAAGTAGTTTGACTAAAAATGAGATTAACGAATTACAAGATTTCTTGAATAATAGTCCTTATTCTAAACTTATAGACCACATACAAGAATTAGTAAGTAAAAGTTAAATCGATTCTTTTTGTTTTGATAATTCTTATGTCTGAAGGGCCAGAGGTAAAGATTATTGCAGATAAAATATCATATTTGTTAAAAGGAAAAGAAATTGAAGACATTATATTCAAAAATTTAGATAGTCATATCAAAAATAAAATCATAGGTTCTAAATTAGAATATATAAAACCATTTGGAAAAAATCTTGTCTTCAAATTCTCTTCGGGAGTCTACCTTCGCAATCACATGATGATGTGGGGTAAATGGCGATTCTATGACAGATCAAAATACGAGAAAGGATTAGCAAGATCTCCACCAAGGCGATCCAAATTGAAAAATCTACATTCACTGTCAACAATAGAAAAGGAAAAAGATGTAAGAAATGACGCTAGAGTAAGATTAACAATTATAACTAAAGAAACTGTATTAATAGAATTTAATGGCCCAATTTTACAATTTTCGATTGATAATCCTATAGAAAAAGAACCAATAAAATCATTAGGACCTGATTGTTTAAATCAGCAAATTTTCGATAAAGAGGAAGTTAAAAAAAGACTGTTAATACATTCAAAGCAAAAGGAATTATTAATTTCTGAAGCTTTATTAAATCAAAAAATAATTGCAGGAATTGGGAATAAATACAAATCAGAAATTCTATTTATTTGCAAAATTAATCCATTTAAGGAAATATCTCAAATTGAATCGATACAACAAAATCATCTCTTTGAAGAGATTCCTAAATTACTTAAATATGGATATGAAAATGCAGGTAGAACTAGACCATTATTAACAGGTGAACAAAATTCTTGGAATACTAGACATTGGGTTTTTCGTAGAACAGGTAAAGAGTGTTGGGTCTGCAAAACAAAGATTATGTCAGAAAAAAAATTAACACCTCGTTCAACATTTTGGTGTCCATATTGTCAACAATAATAACAATATTTCTATTTCAATTATTGTAGAATATCTATAAGTATTTTCATTTCATTATCTTAAAAGTCATGTGAACAAACACATGAGTTCATCATGTAAACTATCTCTAGTTATATTGCCACGAGAGTTATTGTAGTTACATGTCCAATCAGATACTGCTTTTCCAATATCAGATTCATTTCTAAATGTAGAATTATTGATTGCTTTTCTCTGTAACCACATCCATCTAACCTCTATTAGATTCAGGTGGGGAAATCTGGTAGGTTGATATACAAGAACTATTCTTGGATAGTTACGTACTATTGCATTTCTTGTCTTTTTTGACCTGTGTATAGATGTACATTATCCAATACAACAAATATTGTTTTTATACTGGAATTATATCTGGAATCAACTCTTTTTATAAAATCTATAAACTGGTCACTGGTTTTGTTTCTATATAGCAGTGTGTATACATTTGGTCATTTGTATGATCGTAAACACCAAATGTATTGAGAATTCCTTTTACTTTCTGTGCTTTTTCTATCTCGGACTGTGTGGTGGAATACCATGACGGACCTCCGTATGTCTTTTTGCTGCTATCGGTCCTTTCTCATCTTGATACAACAGGTACTGAATCAGGAGGTGTGTTATACCTTAATTCTTCAATCCTATTTTTTTTAATTCGTATTCAGGATCTTCTGCTTTTACCCAATATCGTCTTTGAATTCCTCCATTCAATACCATGTTTTACCAGGACGTTCTTTACCTCTGTATGACTAATGCTTTCTACCAACTTCTTTTCTTCTTCCATTATGTATCCTGCAAGTACACGTAACGACCATGTAGAGAATTTCAGTCTGTACTTTCTGGGGTCATTAGATGCTAAGTTAAGTATCATATCTTAGGCCAACAACCAAAACATCTTAGATACCGTCTTACATTACATAATAGATTATTTTCTGTTTCGTAGTTGTAATTGGCACATACATCTTTCTTGAGATTCCTGTTTACTTTTGTTTCTACTGGATTCAGGAATGGTGCACGTGTTGGTAGAAATAGTACAGTTAGCCAGTATGACTGTCTTTCCATATAGTGTTTTGTCTTTTTGCTTACATGAAATGATACATTGTCTATTACAAGTATGAACCTCTTGATACTTCTCTTTAGTACATATCTCTTGATGCTGTTTAGATGGTTTATGAAATCATTACTGTTTCTTGTTTTGCTTGTATTGAATTTGATTCTATTTAGTGAATAGAGAAGGGTTATGAATACATTGACTTTATCGTTAAATCCTTTATGGAGTATCTTTTGCTGTTCCCCTCTTCTCATATATGTTCTTGTTATGTATGGTTGAAGATGTAACCACGTTTCATCTTCAAATCCCAGTAGAATTTTTTTTAAAAAGAGCAGATGATACTTTCTTGTATCTGTCTATCCTGTTCTTCTTTTCCTCATAATCGATGCCTTTCTCCAGTTCAAGTTTGGGCCTTTTGCATACTATACCTAAATCATGAATTATTCTCCATCATGTTTGCATTGGACTGACATTCATTTCCAGTAATGTTGAGATATATGTAGCTAAAAGCCTAATAAGTTAAGTCTCTAATCTTTTATCGACATTGTGCTATCCATTTAACATAAATATAGAAATAGATTTAGCTTTGTTATACATCTTTCAACATGTGCCAAATAATCCTGTCAGACTAGAATTATCTAGTGTACAGAAAAAGGAATTATTTTCATTCATGAAGAGTACTCGTGACAAAGAGGAATACAGAAGAAGAGCATCTGCTATAAAACAAAAAATGGAAGGAATACCATACAGAACAATAGCCAAAAACCTTGGTGTCAATTACCGCAATGTGTATGAATGGATTAACAATTACAGAAAATATGGTCTGGATGGAATAAGAAATAAGAGAGAAAGAATGGAGGTAGAAAACCAGTGATATCTACTGATAGGAATCAACAAATGATTAAAGACATAGTATTGAACAAATCACCCAAAACATTTGGCTATCTCAAGGATATATAGAGTATCAGACTTTTAGCTACTTATATCTCACTTCATTACTGGAAATGAATGTCAGTCCAATGCAGACATGATGGAGAATAATTCATGATATGGGCATAGTATACAAAAACAACCAAAACTTGAACTAGAAAAAGGCATAGATTATGAGGAAAAGAAGAACAAGATAAATAATTACAAAAAAGTATCTTCTGCTCTTTTAAAAAAAGATTCTACTAGGATTTGAAGATGAAACGTGGTTACATCTGCAACCATACATAACAAGAACATACATGAGAAGAGGAGAACAGCAAAAGATACTTCACAAAGGATCTAAAAACAAGATCAATGTATTCATAACCCTTCTCTATCCCCTAAATGGAATCAAATTTACAACAAGCAAAACAAGAAACAGCAATGATTTCATAAACCATCTAAACAACATCAAGAGATATGTACTAAAGAGAAGTATCAAGAGGTTCATACTTGTAATAGACAATGCATCATTTCATGTCAGTAAAAAGACAAAACAGTTTATAGAAAGACAGTCATACTGGCTAACTGTACTATTTCTACCAACACGTGCACCATTCCTGAATCCAGTAGAAACAAAAGTAAACAGGAATCTCAAGAAAGATATATGTGCAAACTATAACTACGAAACTGAATACAATCTCTTATGTACTGTAAGAAGGTATCTTAGATGCATAGGTAGTTGGCCTAAGATATGATACTTAACTTACTCCAGCAGGTATTTTTGAGATAGCCAAATGTATGGGGTGATTTGTTCAATACTATGTCTTTTACCATCTCTTTGTTTTTGTGAGTAGATATTACTGGTTTTCTACCTGCATCCATTCTCTTTTATTTCTTATACCATCCAAACCGTGTTTTCTGTAATTGTTAATCCAGTCATACACATTACGGTAATTTACACCAAGGTTTTTGGCTATTGTTCTGTAAGGTACTCCTTCTTCATCTTTTGCTTTATAGCAGACGCTCTCTTCTGTATTCCTCTTTGTCACGAGTACTCTTCATGAATCTATTCAGTTCCTTTTTCTGAGTATCAGATAATTTCAGAATATAGGATTTGGGCACATGTATCAATCTAAACATTCAGAGCTAAAGTTCTTTCTATCAGAGTATGTTAAAAATACTAATGCATGTTGATGATATACGAGATACTTAACTTATCTCTACACAATCTTTCTTTCTATATCTTCTGTAATCTTGTTAGCATTTCGTATATATTTTTTAGATACAATACCATCAATACCTTTTTCATTAAATCTGTGTATCCATTTTCTAATATTATTATCGTGATGATTTGTAATTCTTCTTATCTCAGGTACTGTGTGTATCCTTCATTCCTGAGTAAGATCATTCTTGCACGATAACCTGATTCTGCATCGTTATCGAGCAACCAATGAAGGTCATTCATCTCCTCTGTACTTATTTCTCTGAGGTAGATATTCCACACAGTATGTGTTATGTTATGGTTAGCTAAAGCTATTGTTATAAAATTCATTTGTCAAATTAATTATTATTATTTTACAAGAACCACTAGATGGAATATTACATTACTCTTTAACTTTTACGGATAAGATACAGATATAAACAAAAGTATTTTGTTAGTAATAATATTATAAACCCGCGAATGTAGTTGCAGGGTTCGAGTCCCACCTCCGGCGCTCAATCCAGTAGTCACTTTTAAAAGAAATACTAGTATTAGAAATACAATACCCTTAGAAAAATTGTTGTAACCTATAAGCCATCATGATTATTATTAGTATGAACATATCCCCAATTTTTTATGACAATTACCAATATATGCATGACAATGATTTGATATTGAAAGAATAAAATAAAAGAGAATAAAAATAAAGTAATAAAAATAAAATAAAATAAAATGAATTTTGAAATATCTAAAAACATTTGTGAAATTTGTAGACAAAAAGCAACTGCTGGAATACTAGACGAAACCAAGCAAATCAAAATAAGGTATTCATGTCAAGATCATTATTTACAAGTTTATAAAAAGATCAAAGATCAAAGAAAGAAAGAAATGAATAAGAGAATGAATAATGACAAAAATAGTCCACAAAATTACTGAATCTTTCCAGACCGATTCAGAAGAAAACCCAACTGATAGATATAGTTTGTTGTATTCCTACTATGGAAGACTCAGTCATTTGACCTAGTCGAGATCTTGTATTGCTGGTATATTATGAAGTTCCTTTAGGAAAGAGAGAACAAATAAAAGAGGAATTTAATAATTTTGTTTAAAAATTAGATATAATTTATCAAAAAAAACTAATCGGTAGTTAATTTCAATATTGCCTTTATTTTGGATATATTAAATTCTGTTTATCTTCTTCGTCATCTCTAGGACCATGGTAATATTCAGGATATGCTTCTTCATCTATTTTTTCTATGGGCTCTCCAGTTGGTAAAGGTGAATTCATATCCACCTTAAACATAAATAATTCTGGGAAGTTCTTTTTTACAATTACATTCCTTCCTACTGCTAGTATCTCAGATTTAGGGATGTCAAATCTTTCATCTCCATATCCAAAAACTACTATTTTATCATCAGTTTCTTTCATAACATGTCCAACGTGGTCTTCGTTTTCTGTTCTTACTCCTTTATTAAATAATGAGTTGGGATACTTACCTTCATACGTTCCCAAATCAGTTTGATTATCCGATTTCCAAGGATCTTTTCGACTAGTCGGAAGTGGATCATTACGATTAACACTATATTTACTTTCAATTTCTGAAAATGGTAGTCCAATAAGAACATTGGCACCGACTTGTTGAATTTCTGAAATAGGTATGTCATATCTCTTATTTTTTCCACCAAATATTACAATTTTGTCTGGTGTTTCCCTAACTACGTGTCCTAAGTTAGGTTCATCTAATGCCTTTACTCCTTTGTTAAAATATTTTCCAGATACCAATAGAAGTAGATTGTAATTGTTATAAATAAAGATTTAATAATATAAAATATATTGCTGAAGTTATCCTGTGATATTATTTATTGGCTAAAGTAGACATATTCATATTGTACCTGTCATAAATTATATTATAATGATAAATTTGTTGAAATATACGAGAGAGTGAAATTTAAAGAGATCAAAAAAGATTATATATTCTAAATCAATTAATTGAAAACAAATCTGATATAATAAAAATAGAGGATTTTACCAAACTATATTTCAAATATTAACCAATAAAGAAATATAGATTCTTATTTGATTTTGTGATTATATTTATTTCTTAATAACCATAATTCATTAAAAATTGATTAGTTTATGTTACCATGCTTATAATACTACTCAGGAAGATTTGTATCTTTATGTAATGCTTTATACACACCTGCTGCAATAATACCTCCTAAGATTGGAGCAACCCAATAAAGCCAATTAAAATCAAAATTTCCAGTCATCAAAGCAGGACCAAATGACCTTGCAGGATTAAGCGAGCCACCAGTTATAGATCCACCAAATATTACATTAAACCAAGTGTAAAACCTATTGCAACTCCTGCTAATGGTGCAATTTTGAAATTTTTAGAAGTAGTGGTAGCCATTACTACATATACTAAAGTAAATGTCATTACTGTTTCTAGTATAAATGCTCTCATAACGTTATTCTCTGATGGTAAGGTTACACTTGCTGACATTGCAGAACCAAACATTGCATACACTACAGCAGCACCGATTACTGCTCCGATTAATTGACATATTATATATAATGCTGCTTCTTTACCTCCAATCTTTCTTGCTACTAATAGTCCTATTGTAACAGCAGGGTTAACTTGAGCACCACATTTATACCCAATAGCATATATTATTGCTGTTAATACCAGTGCATGTACTAATCCAATTCCGATTACTCCTAATTGTCCACTATCAGAATAGACAGTTGCAGCAGAAGCAATGGCATAAACTAAAATAAATGTACCAACAATTTCGACTAAATATTTATGTTTTACATTAGACTTAGTTTTATCACTTTGATTATTAGCATTGAAATGTTATTAACAAGATATCATCATTCATAAATGGTCGTTTGACTCCCTCTTAATAAGTATGGATAACAGCATATTATAATTCATCATAAAAAGATGTATATAATAATGATAAAATATTTAGCAATTTGCTCTTCCTATTTTGCATTTTTTAATTAAGAGAATCACATACTATTTCTTCATCAGATAAATGCATCGAAAAAACTTTATGATGATTAAATGAGATAAAAATTAAATTTAAAATTTAAAATCGATTAGATTGTTGTTGTTGTTGTCTTGATAGATTTTTCATCCTTGAACAATTCTTCTTTGTCAAGACCATCGTCATATCAATCAGCATTTTGCTTTATATTA
>CAWIYT010000337.1:0-9576 GCA_963840085.1 uncultured Nitrososphaerales archaeon | reverse complement strand
AAAAGAAAATGTGGAATGTGTTGCTTTGGAGATTCTTATTCAATTAGATCAAAGAAAGAATATGAAAAAGATCTACTGATGGCTATAATTGAATCACAATAATCTACTTCTATCCAAACAGATAGATCTGAACCACAATTTTTACATGTTCCATCATAATTTGTCATTGCCATTTTCAATAATATTGATAATATAATATAAAATTCTTTTAAAGAAAAATTAGACTTATATAAACAAAAATAAGAATAAATTTCTACTATCTCTAATTTTGGGTATAAACAAAATGATTGTTATTGAATTAACATTTCACAATTGGATTCATCAGCCTTGTCGCCTTGAGTTGAATTGAATTTTAAAACTACATCTATTCCTTCTCCACAATTAAAAATATCTGTACTACGACTACCAACAAGCAAATCGTTTCCCTCTTCACCAAAAAAATTATTTACCTCATCCGAATTTTCTGGACCAAAATCTCGCAGCCAATCATCACCTTGACCTCCATAAATATCATCATTTCCATTATAACCCATCAAAATGTCATCACCTGGTCCTCCTATCAAAACATCTTTTCCATGGATGGTATCATTCAATACATCATTTGAGATATCACCAATAATTGTATCTGCTCCCTCTCCTCCTAAAATAACATCATCACCTGCCATTCCACGTAAATCATCATTACCTATCCAGCCAAAAATTACATCATTATTGTCAGTTCCAGTAATTTCGTCGTCGGTCTCATCACCATTGCATACTGTTACACGTTCGTCACACAAATATGTTAATCCATACGCATCTTCGTAGTTTTCTAAAATTAACCCAATTGGAACTGAAAATAAAAATAGAACTGTTACCAATAATAATGATAATATCAATGTCAAATACATCACTATCCTATTATTCTATTGACTTAATAAATAAATAATTCTAATTTCTTTATTGTAGAACTATCTGATTTCTAGCAATAAAATTATTGAATCTCTGTTTTACTTCTTCCCTTTACCTTCAGGAACTTCATAATAAACAACTAGAGATATTGAATTATTTGTTGGAGAAATATGGGATTGACTTCCATGAGTCTTTCCTCCTAACTCAGTTACAATATCAGATAATATTTCGTATTTTCTTTGTATTTCTTGTATTGGTCCAGTTAATAATTCGATAGAATTGCTCATCTTGGGCTTTGGTTGTTTATTTGCAAATTTGTTGTAATAATAGTTTGGTTTATTTGCATTACTTGGAGTTACAGACTTAAACCAATTAGGACAAATGTGTTTCTTCTTACTAAATACTTCGAAATATGCATTATTGGAAATATCCCAATAAATACGAGTATTACAACCATAAGAACAACTTTTAGGATTAATAGCAGAGCGGTTGTATTAGAAATATTATTAGAATAGGATCTCATTTCCTATCTTTATTTTTTTCCTCCTCTTCTTTTTTATATTTCTCATAACATTCAATATGAAAACGTGGTCCAGGTAATTCAAAACCATCTTTGTAAACTGAATATCTCTTTTGCCAATACAATATTCGTTTTTCACAATATGCACAAATCATTTTATTTTTTCCTCCCTCTTCATTTTGTGTTTAGAACTCTTTGAATCTATCTTCTAATCGGTTTTCTTGATATAATCTATAACAAATTTGACACCAATCACAATCGTTTTCATGTATGAACTAGCCATTATCTTCGTCACCACAAAATTTACAAATAATCATTTCATTTTTTCACTTTCTTCTTTTTCTTTATTATGATTAATACCAACAGCCAGGCGATGATTTAGGTTATTTAGAGGAAACTCCTGATTATTTAGTAAAATATGATGTGAGAATGAATATGGATTTCTTAATCTAAAACTAGAAGATAATGGAAAAACTCTATTGGTGAATTTCGTATAAAAGACTATGATGACAATAACAAAAAAATATTATTCTACTAGCATTATTTAAAATTCTAAAAGAATAGTTTCAAAAGTGATAAATAGAGTCTCTAACAATTAGGTATTCACACATCAAATCGAATCGTAGATAGAAAAAAACCTCACAGTTGTCATAGTCTGGACCTATAAACCCAATCACTATAATAATAGGAGTTAAGGCTATGACAATAAAATAATTAATTAATCTCTAATTTTTATATAGTATGCTTAACAGTTAATTGTACCATTATAATCCAATGGGTCAACATTCAATAGATAGAAGATATATAAACATACCATGGCCTTCTCTATTGTTATGATGTATGAATCCTTAGAAGGGCTATGGCTTTTACTAGTAAGATAACAGCAGAAGATAATCTTTCTATAATTGATAAATAAAATGTTGATTATATAATTACAAGTAATCCAAAAACACCTGATGCCATAGTCTGCTTCTCTATTACTTTGCTACTTCCATAAGAAAAGTGGGCTATGGCTTTCTTCTCCTCTCTTTTACTAATTATTATTATTATTTACATTACACTTTTACCATGTCAATCCTAACTGAAGTTCCAGTTATAATTGATAGCAGGGTGTTTGGTAGAGCAGTTAAAAAAATAGCATTGGAAGATATTGGATTGCAGATATAATATATATAATGAATTAATGAATAGAGATAGATAAATAAATGCCAGATTAACCAAGCACTAATATCATTTAATGGAGATATTTGGAGAAAATTTAACGACATAGAATCTTTTGAATCTCAAGTACATAGTGGAGATACATTTCAAATATGGTCTTCACAAATAGTTGCAACTCAACATCGTATGCCCTGCTACAAACTGGGGGGGGGTCAAATTTTGTATAATGGACATAATAAAAAAATTTTTAGATTTTTAGAGATTGGCAAACTGGGATTTACTTTAAGGTTATCAAGGAAGAAGTGATAGGCATTAATGATCCTATTAGGCTAATCGAGAAACACAATAACGAGGTTACAATAAAATATATAATAGAGCAGCTTGTTACAAAAGATAAAGAGAATATTATACTTATGGAAAAGGCAGTTAAAGTTAAAGGTCTTCCACAAGGATGGAAACATTATTTCCTTGAAAAACTATCACAGTTAAATAAATAACAGTATCTATATAGTGAAGAGAGTTGATTCAAACTAATTCTCCTAAAATTTTGAAAGATAGTTTTAATAGAGTAGCTAGAAAGTTAAGAATTTCTGTAACTGATAAATGCAATATGAAATGTATTTATTGTATGCCTGATGGTAACATTAAATGGATCGATAGTAAAGAAATTCTTAACTTTCAAGAAATAATTAGAATAGTGTCAATATTTACGCATTTAGGGATAACAAAAATTAGGCTTACTGGTGGAGAGCCATTACTAAGACCGTCATTAGAGAATTTAATTAGTGATTTGATAAAGATACAAAATATTAGAACCATTAGTATGACTACTAATGGGTTTTTATTAGAAGAAAAGATAAATCAATTAAAATCAGCAGGATTGAATTCTCTGAATATTAGTCTTGATACTTTTAGAGAAGAACGATTTAGAACTTTAAATGGCATTTCTAATTTAAATAAAGTTATCAGAGGCATTCAAAAAGCAAGTGAGTTAGGATTAAAAATAAAAATCAATACTGTAATAATCCGAAATTGGAATGATGATGAAATAATTAACTTTGTCAAGTTTGCTAAAGATACTGGATTAATCGTACGTTTTATAGAATTTATGCCACTTGATGGATTAGGTATTTGGAATCGTAATCTTGTCGTGACTAAAAAAGAGATAATAAAAATAATAGAATCTAGTTTTGGTAATGTTATTTCTTTGAATGAAAATAATTCTTATCAATCTGATCCAGCAACTGTCTATAATTTTGATGATGGAAAAGGACAAATTGGATTTATTCCATCAATTACCGAGCCTTTTTGTTCAAATTGTGATAGGATAAGATTGACTTCTGATGGACGATTTCTTACTTGTCTTTTCGAAAAAGAAGGCTATGATTTAAAGAAAATGATTCGAAATGCAAAGACTGATGAAGAAATTGTAGAGTATATTGTAAATTGCTATAAAAAGAAACCAGAGGGAATAGTCGAACTAATTAGAATTAATGGACTTAGACCAACCTTAAATCTTATGCATACAATAGGTGGTTGACCAAAATGAATTCATATGAATATAGAACTTTAAGGATACAATTATTTGGAATTTTAAGAGAAAAATTGAAAAGTAATAATCTTATTATTCCTATTCAAGATAATTCAATTTCATTGAAAGAACTTGGAAAATATCTTAAAGAATTATATCCTTCTCTCTATACGAATGAGATAAACTTTGTATTTGCTGTTAATAAAGTAATACGTAATGAAAATGTCAATGTAACCTCATCTGATGAAATTGCTATAATACCACCAATAAGTGGAGGATAAAAAAAGTTAGAGAGATAATTATGATTTCAATAACAAAAGATGCAATCGATCAATTAAAAATTTTAGATCAAATTAAAGACGATTCATCTGGTGCAGTTGTTTTGTTTACAGGTTCCGTTAGGAATTATAACTCCAAGGGAAAAGTGGAGGGTATTTTTTATGAAGCTTATGAAGAAATGGTTGAAGAAATATTAAAAAAAATTGAAAAGGAGATTTTTGAGAATTGGAATATTAAAAAATTTATTGCCATACATAGAACTGGATACCTTAAAGTTGGAGAAATAAGTGTTATAGTTGGAGTTTCATCAGAACATAGAAAAGAGGCATTTGAAGCGTGTAATTATGGAATTGATAATATTAAAAAAAGATGTCCAATTTGGAAAAAGGAAAAAATGCAATCTGGCAATTTTGAATGGGTAGACGGTGTTATGATAAGTGATGAATGAAAGAAATTCTTACAGAGGAATGTTTGATGTTTCCAAAAAAGCAGATACATTGAGGTCTGCTACTGCACAAGCAATAATCAAAGTAAATCCTGAAAGTATTGATCTTATAAAAAATGAGAGGACACCAAAGGGAGATATCATTGAAGCCGCAAAAATTTCAGCTACGCTTGGAGCAAAAAAAACATGGGAATTGATACCTTACTGTCATCCCATTCCAATAGATCATATCTCTACACAACTGCTGTTACACCAATCATCTATAGAAATTAAAGTGAATGTTAAAAGTGTGTGGAAAACAGGAGTAGAAATGGAAGCATTAACTGGTTGTAGTACCGCTGCTCTTGCAGTATACGATATGCTCAAGCCAATAGATGAAGATTTATCAATAGAGTCAATAAAACTGTTAGAATAAAACTGGAGGTAAAAGAGATTTTATTGAAACTCTCGATAAAAAAATTAATGTTGCTATTTTTGTTATAAGTGATTCTACTTTTAATGGAACGAGAATTGACAAATCAGGTAAAATGATCGTGATAGACTAAAAAATACTTATACTACTAATACTGAAATTGTCGGCTATGAAATATTACCTGACGATATAGAGAAAATTAAGGACATATCTTATCAAATATTCTGATGAGAAAAAAGTAGATCTTATAATAACCACTGGAGGTACTGGTTTTAGTAAAAGAGATGTAACTCCAGATGCTACTAAAATGGTTATTGATAAAGAGGCAAAGGAATTTCCGAAGCAATCCGATCATATGGTCAAAGGAGAACACCATTATCAATGCTTTCAAGAGGAATATCTGGTATAAGAGATAAAACTCTGATTGTAAATCTACCAGGAAGTACTAAAGCAGTATCAGAATCATTAGATCTTCTTTTGCCTAGCATATTTCATGTATTTAATATGTTGGCAGGGAAAGGTCATTAATGATATTCTACTATTGGTACTTGCTCCTATTTTCTTTGTAATAATCTTTTTTTATTCTTCTGTAGGATTTGCAGGGGGAAGTAGTTATATTGCTGTCCTAGTTATTGTTGGAATCGACTTATATACAGTTCCACCAATGTCTCTAGCATTAAACATTATTGTATCTTCAGCAGCCTTTTTTAATTATTTAAGAGCAGGTCATCTGTCGCTAAGATTGTCAATTCCTCTCTTAATTTCATTACCTTTTGCATTTATTTATGCTTGATTAACCTACATTTAGTGTAGACATAATATTAGAATAAAAGAAAGCCATAGCCTAATAATGAGTACAAATGTAATAGCAGGCAGGCTATGGCGGTAGGTTTTTTATTCGTTACTTGGTTATAATATATAATCAACAAATTATTTAGTAGTTTAAGATAAATTGTCTTGTTAATAATAATAGCCATAGCCCATGGAATTTTTCATAACAATAGAGAGAGAAGGCTATGGCCGTGTGTGAATCAGTTTTGTCTTCTTTCTTTGAACTGAATTAGGACCAGAATACAATTGGCAGTATACAAAACTGTTAAGCATACTATATAATAATTGGAGATAATTTAATTGCCATAGCCTGAACATATGACAAACACAATAGGCCTATATAGATATAATTAATTAGAACTAGGCTATGACTTGGGTTTAGCTTGTAATATTTAATATCGAATATACTATTTAGGACTTTGAAACTATTCTTCGAGTTTTAAATAAACAATATATCACTCGCTAGAGTAATAGATTAATTAATTAAAATATCTAGTAAATAAAAGAAATTTTTATTATTAATATTTTATTATAATATTAATAATTTCTATTAACAATATTTGAATATCTTAATAATAAAAAGAGCTATTAGTATAAAATAATAAAATATAGAAAATAGAATAGATTAATTAATTAAAATAAAGTAAACTTAAAATACTTAAAATAGAATTTTTGTTGTGATTCTTTAATTCGATTTCCAGGTTTGATATTTTCCTATCTTTTAACTTTAGAATCGGATCTATATCCAATTTATATTCTTGGAAATCCTTTCAGTCTGTTAGTATTCGTCTAATAAAATCGTCTTGTGTTTCCCTTCTATTCTTTAATTTTGATATTGTATCTGAGGTTTCCATAGAAATGTTAATGGTGTTTAGAGTAACTTTGTTTGGTTTACGTCTTCGATCCATTTCTCTTTTCTTCTTGTTCTGATTTTGTCTAACATTTCATCAATTTCTTCCAGGAATTGTCTTTGAATTAAATCAAATTCTGCTTCTGTTAATGATATGGTAAATCTATTGTTTGATAGGTTACCATCATTTGGTGTGAACCTATTATTTGTCATATTTCTATCTGCACTCCCTGGAAGTATTCTTCGAGTGCACAAACATTTTTGCAAAGTCCTCTATCGACAGGACCATTGCAATTGCTTGGTTTGTGTAGTCGTTATGCAAATGCAATTCGAATTTATCGTCTTTCTTTCTCTTCAACAACAAACCCATGTCCTGTCTAAAATCACTGCATTCAAAAACGATATTGGAATTAGGATTAGGATCGAGAAGAAAAGAAACCATTTACTTTGAAACCTCCTTATCTTCTTCTGCTGTATCTGAATCTCCTTTATCCTCATCATCATCATTATTCATTGTTTATTTAATTTATGATAAGAGATCATCTACGTGGACCAGACAAGCATAACGAAGGTTCATTTCTTTGTCGTTCATTGCTACTTGTGATTCTTCTCCACAAATCTCACAAGGATTATTTTTTATCTCATAGTATTTCATATTATGTTATCATTCCACCTTCTCTGGTTCAAATCGGTTTTGCTTTTTTCAATCCTTGTAAATCTTTTTCTGATAAGTGTACTATTGTTATTATTATTATAATTCAAATCTTTTCTTCTCCTTTATCATAAGGGATAGAAGAAGGAGAAGGAATTATTTTCTCTAAATAATCCATAATAAAATTTCCAAACTCTGCCGCTCCCTGGTCTCCTCTTATAGATTCTAAATCCTCTTTTACCACATCGATAACATAATCATCAATTCCATCATAACCCTTAATCTTGGCTATCAATATCAAAGGTTCTGCCAACTCTTTTAGAAGAATAGATATAATTTGTGAATTATTTTCTCTTAATTCAATAGGCGGCATTTTTCTAATTTCCTTCCTAAAATAAATAAATTAAAAGGAATAGTCGTCGTCGTCCTCGATTGAGGACTTATTCTTTTTCCTCTTTTGTCGTCACCAATCCATAATTTTCAGCCAGGACAATTGCACGAACATATTTACAAATATGCTTTACATTTCTTTTGATTTGTATCTCAAAATCTTTGGCATGAACAGTATACTGGGGTCCCATCCATGAATTTCACTATATAGTATTTGTTTACATCTGTCTCACTCTTGACCCTGTAGGTCTCTTTCTCATTGTCAACTCGGAAAATCTCGCAAGACATGGCGACTATTATGCTCTTTGCTTATCCTTCTATCTCTTGTTTCAACAACTTGTTGATTTTGTTGTTTTTCTATTATTTGCTTATTCATACAAGTATATACTACTATCTACTATATATTTGTATCTAGAAGAATATACTTTTATATATTAGAAAAATGATATTAAGATAGTTGTATGAATACAGATTTGTTAATGGTAGAGAAAGAGGCAAAGTTCTAGCATTTGGAGAAGTATATGTTAGAACTGCTAGAGGCGGTAAGAACCCTCCTGTTATTGTAACAATACCTACTGAAGTAGTTGAGGCTTTTAAATTAAAAGTTGGTGAAAAGATTTAATGTGATTACCGATGGTAAAAAGATTGTAATCAAACGTAGAGAGGTGAAAATGTAATGAACTTAGAATATATTGTTAAGAATTTCAAAGTAGAACAACAACACAAAGACGCTTGTGCCGCCGGACTTCACGTTCCCCGCGTCGTTCGTTTCCGCGGGTGGGCCGCGCCTGTTTCCCCCTACCCCCCGGGGATGCCCCGCTATGACGCATAGCACAGTCTCGTCGTCCCCATTGATGATGATGGCTATCGGTGCACACTGCAGCTAGGCCAGCCGTCGCCCCGAACATCGCAGCCGCCACCCTATTCTATTGTCGATGGCCGGCATGAATATGTCGCCACCTTTGATGCACGGCCAAAGCCATATCCTGGTGGCCTGGGTCGAGCCTCCAACCTACTCCTTTTTCTGAAGGAGCTCGGGGAGCCTGGCGATCGCCTTGGCCACCCGGCGGGCCTCATCCCAGGTCAGGTAATTGGGCATCTTGGGCACCTGGTGGTCTTCCTTGGCATAGACGAAGGCGAGCCAGTGCCCATGATCGTCCTTGACGCGATAGCCGCCTTCGACCTTCTCCGCCGTCCAGGGCGCTGGCAGCCGTCGCTTCTTCATACCTACCCCCTAGCCGAGTAGCCGGGGGAGCGCGGCACGTCCGTCTTAGTCCGTTCGTTCCACATTGACTGCGGCTGTGCCCACCAGGTCGTGTGGTCATTGATGGACTTGTAGATCACATGCGGCTCGAGGACGTCGGCCCACAGGCGTCCCTCCTCGTCGATCACCACGTCGATGGTGTTCAGGGTCTCCGAATGCCGGGCAACGCAGAACTGGCTGAAACTCTCAGCCCCTATATCGCGGATCGGCTGTGCGACGCCGCGGGTTCGATAAATCTGCCCTTGAAGTGTCTCCAGAACGCACCATCCTCTTCTTGACCACTGCTCATACCCCCAGCCGGAGGCCGCGACGGTTTTGGTAATGCAGGCGGCGCTCCACGCCGCCGGTCT
>CAWIYT010000336.1:0-14928 GCA_963840085.1 uncultured Nitrososphaerales archaeon | reverse complement strand
TCAAAAGATATTAGAAGTGATGGAGTATTTGTAGCAATTGGACATAAACCCAATACAGATTTGTTCAAAGGACAAATAGAACTTGATGAAAGGGGTTATGTAGAAAAAGTATGACGAAAGTAAAACTAACATTGATGGAGTTTTCGTTGCAGGAGATGTATATGACTACAGATATAAACAAGCTGTTACCGCTGCTGGCTCCGGATGCAGAGCGCTTTTGGATGTCATAAACTATCTTGAATCAAAAAATTAAATATATTCACTCAAATTTCTGAATGTTCACTACCTATAGCAAAGAATTTCCATGAATCTTTCCTTTCTTGTCTTTGTTCAATTTTCTATGAATAAACTGAAATATTTTGGAATATACCTGTAAATTGTTTACCTGTTTACACCCATCAATTCTCTTATTCATATCTGATATGATTACTTCTGCGCTCATAATTATTCACATGGACTGTACCATTTACATATTCTTTCTTTTGTGAATGAGTTATACTTTTGTGTATGAAACCATGTTCTTCGGGTAGGTTACATGCTCTATATTCATCTTTAAATATTGTTGAACCATTTTCTATTCTGGTATAGACAATATCAAGAAGACTGTAGTATAGGAACATCAAAATATGTCATATGTCATTTCATTTTACTGGTGAATACATGTTATCATTAGATCTTTTGCATAATTAGAAAGCTTACAGCTATATTCCTCTTCTCTAAAAATATATTCCTCTTCTCTAGCACAATTCCTTATAACTTTTCCAAACCTAGTTCATTATGAAAATATTCAAATCAAAAGCAGAAATAATAATAAAAGTTATTGTAAATAAATATACTATATAATTTTTTAAATGGTGCTTGTTACACCATTAACAAATGATATAATGATTAGCAGTATTTATTATATATTATTAATCTGAAATTTTTATCCTCTGTTTGAAATGTATTATGCTTATTGTTGTTGTTGTTAAGTAAAATAATTATTTATCTCTAATTATATTAAATAAATATGATAAAAAAATTTGGTAATAATTTATCCTAGTGAAAGCTTCTTTTCAATTTCTTTGTTGACATTTCTAATTGTAACTTCAGAAACTCCTGCTGCATCTGCAATTACTGCTTGTGTAATAATCCTTTTTTTGGTATTCTCATCACTTTTGGGAAGTGATAGATAAATAACAGATCCAACTATTCCCATTGGGTCTTTTCCTGCACTCAATCCTGCATTTTGAACTTTTTTCATCAAACGTAATGCTTGGCGTATATTTTTTTCTTCAAGTTTTGCCTTTTTTCCTACTTTTTCTATATATCGAAATAAGTCTATTTGTGGTACTTGTTTTCCAAGATGCAAAACAACGTCTCGATAAACTCTAGAAGTTTCACGATATTTCTCGTTGTTTGCCGAAGATATTTCTCTTAATGTCCTTGGTATTTCAAATTCTCTACATGCAACATATAGAGAGGCAGCTAAAACTGTATTTACTTTTCTTCCCCGAACTAATCCAGCCTCTTGAACTTTTCTATAAATATATGCTGTTTTTTCAATTACAGCATTTGTTAAACCAAGTTTATCTTTTAACGTATCTAATTGTCTAAATGCTCTAATTAAATTTCGAGCAGATTTATTTATTTGAGATCGTTTATCATGATATCTCATTTTATTTAGACGTGCCACCATCATAGAATTGATGACATTTCCACTAGCATCCCTGTTTGTATTACCTATTAAGGTTGCAAGTCCTTGATCATAAAGTGTTAGAGAAGAAGGATTTCCATTTCTTGTATCACTTACATTATCTTCGGCTTTGTGCCATATCTTTTTAGTATCTTCTAAATCCTGAACTACAACTATACCACATTGATTACAAATAATCTCTCCAGATTCAACATCAGTAATCATTTTGGATTCACTAGGATCACATGTTTCGCATTGAATTACGGATTGCATAACTTTTGTTTATAGATATTATAATAATAGGTAAACAACTATATAAATATTATATTATGAATTATAATTTTTACATAAAAGAGACTGAATATAATCCCTGATTCTATCTTTCAAAAAACTAAAAAGAAATTAACCTTCTATGGACGTTCCCTTCTTATTTTAAGAAATTAGTAGTTTTATGATAAAATTGTTTAATGACATTACAATTTATTTTTTCCAAATCTTTCAAGATCTATTAAGAATACCTAATACTTTCCAAAGTGATATAATTACTGCTGTTATCGCATTATTTGTAGTAATTGATCCAATAGGAAATTTATATTATTGTTATGATAGTCCTAATGGCTGTGTTAATTTAAGATATATTCATCTCCTTCTTTCAAATGACTAATGGGATAATTCTTGTTAGATATTGTATCATTGTATATGGGAACAAAGAATTGGATACAATTATGTACATGTAATAGATTACATTCATCTTGTATACATTGATAGTAAAATCATCAAAATTTTTGATTCTACCCTTAAAATACTGCATTACTCGTTCCATCAGATTTTTCTCTAATGGTGAGTGTAGATAATGTTTCAATCCCAGGACCTTACAAGCCTCTGGATACCAGGTACCACCATCAGTATATACAACATGTTTCCATATTTCACAAACAATGACCTAATGAATTTTTCAGCAACAAGCATGTTTCTATCTTCACATATATAAATTCCAAGAACAGATCTATTTACCGGTTCAATACAAATCCATAACCAAAATCGTTGATTACCAATCTGTATAACAGTTTCATCTATTATGAATGCTGAAACTCTCTTCTATGTCTATAAATCTGGTATGAACCAAATCTTTGAATCCCGTTCCATACAGGAACATAACTCCTTTTCTTATCTCTAAATATTACTAACGCCTTTGATGTATTTCGTAGACTAAGACCAAGTACAAATACAAAGAGTACATTACAATAATAGTGGATGTTCTATTTCTGACAAATTTCAACAACATATATTGTTAGAATAGGACATTCATAGACTATGTATTTTCTTGAATTAACACAGTCGTCCCAATTATTAATTATTATAATAAAAAAGTAACTGGTCCTACTTTATAGAAGGATTCAAATCCCACAGGTCAGTACTTTTTCTCGGGTTCACTATATTTCATTAAATTATTAATTATTATTATCACTAAAATGGAAATTTTCCCAACAACAACATTTTTCAAGAATACAATTAGGACATTCAAAGGGTGACTGGCTAACTTTACAGTCTTCTATATCACAAATACAATTCGCATATTTCAAAGTAATAAATAAAGTGTTAATAATATAAAATCTTTTTAATTCTTATTACAAAATACAAAGTATAAACTCGCAGGTTCTTCATAGCCTTCAATTATATTTTGAATTTTAAAGTTATTGTTTATAAAAAACTTTATATCTTGTTTTGTAAAAAATGAATTTGAAAACCATTAATATCGTAAATGTTTTCTTTTACTTTTGTACCTTTTTTATACTTAATATCTTTGTCATTTCTAACAGAAAATGATAGCAGACCATTATTCTTAAGAACTCAATTTGATTCACTAAATAAAAATTTTAATTCATTATCAGTAAAACCCATATTGTAAAACATATGAGAATAAACTGCATCAAAATGGTTATTGTGAAAAGGCAGCCCTTTTACTGCATCGATATTTTTTAAATTTATATCTAAACGTAGTTCTTTTGTTTTTGTAATTAAATTCTCTATTGCCACTTTCGATGAATCAATAGCATAAACTTCTAATCCTTTTGAAGCAAAAAATAGAGAGTCTCTACCCTGTCCACATCCTAATTCCAATATTTTTTGAACTTTATGCTTGACAAAATCTTCATAACACATTAATGCAAATTTACTTGGCTCATCACCAAAAAATGATGAATCATTAGAATAAACCTTATTCCAAATATTATTCACTAAAAAAACATATACAATAATTATATTTTATCTTTTTATATTTGCGCTTAAAATTAATAATCCTTTTAGATGTTATATCACAAGATATTTAGAGAATTATACATTTATCTAATTGGGAGAAAATTATAAATGAATGCAAACATTGAGCATGTAATCTAAAAAATAATACATGTATTGGTTGTGGTATTGTTATATGTCCAATTTGCTTACAAGAACCATCTAATTGTGATGTAAAAATAAAGATAATTACTGTAAGCTTATCTGATTAAAAATTTCTAAAAATGTCATTTGCTAATATAATTAATGATATTTTTTTTAGTTAAAATTGAATTAGAAGCAAAAATGCCTCACAACCCGACGGGCCCGTACTTTTCTCGGGTTCATCCTTTTAACTATTTAGGATTACTTTGTATTTCTAGAGTATTTCTCAATTTTAGTACCTTAATCTTTATAATATTTGTAAGTCATTAAATTGAATCGCTCTTATTGACAAATGTTTCAGCCAAGCTTAAAGCTGGATAACACCTAATTAAGATGTGTTTACCTTAACCACATCTCTTCCTGATGAAGGTTGGTGTACCAGTTTACTGAGAAAGGCTCGATGGAAAGACCACGTATTATGTCCACATTGTAACTCAAATAACGTAAAGAAAGATGGTCTTTATAGATTGTACCAGAAGTACTTTTGTAAGCATTGTAAAAGATCGTTCAATGACAAAACAGGTACTGTATTTCATTATTCACATACACCTTTGAAGATATGGTTTTTGGCAATGTATCTATACTTTGTACTCTGGCCTGGATGTTCTATAAGAGAGATATTGCTTGAGGTAGTTGTACCATATCTAAGATGCTACAGATTCATAAGAACAGTTATGGAAAAAATATCATTCTTATTATCCTCCTCTATTAAACTTGGTCATCTTGCTGAAGGTGATGAATTTTATATCAAGGCAGGACTCAAAGGTAGATCATATCATGATGAGATAGCAAAAACAGCAGGAAGAAAACCCAGGAAAAGAGGACTAAAACCATGGAAGAAAAGAGGTACATTTTACAAAGATCATCCAATGATAACATATATTCATCAAAGAAATGGGCCAATATATTTTGATGTTCCATTGCAACAGTCACTTCTTGATATTGTCTGTACCACAGTAGAGTATGGTTCCACCATATTTACAGATGAATATAAAGCATATGTGACCAGCTGGAAGAACATGGTTTCATACACAAATGTGTAACTCATTCAGAGAAACAATACGCAAATGGTATTGTACACGTGAATAATTGTGAATGCAGAAGCAACCTGTACCAATTATGGATAAGAAAATTCATGGGTGTAAACAGGTACAATTTACAGGTATACTCCAAAACATTCCAGTTTATTCATAACAATAGAACCAAGACAAGAGAACAAAGATTCATGGAAATTCTTTGTTACAACTAGCTGAAACATTCAGAAATAAGAGCGAATTGAATTTGAGCAGGAAATATCTATAAAATACATTATATATCTTGTTTATTTTACATTCCAACTGTACATGTATCACTAATTATTATTTTACAAAAAAAACATGTTTATCTATTTGTAAATACCATTAAAAATGTGGTTGATCTAATTTATGGGCGTGGATTAACTGATATAATAACTGAGATGCCATTTTATATGCACATGTTTAAGAATATCATAAGTATAAAATTATTTCACTCTAAACCTGCAATATATGGTTCTGTAGATGTCAATAATGTTTGTAATTTACATTGTTCTCATTGCTACTGGTGGCTAAATAGAAAGAATGATGAACAAGATCCTAGTATCGAAGATTGGAAAAAGATAATCAAAAAAAATTCAAAAAACAACATATCTTTGTAGTTACATTGGTAGGAGGGGAACCGTTGCTTAGACCTGATATAATAAAGGTATTTTGTGATGAAATGCCAAGAAGAGTATGTGTAGTTACCAATGGCACCTTTCCATTGCCTAGATTTGAGAATCTATATTTTTACTGGATATCACTTGATGGAACAGAAGAAATTCATGATAGTATTAGAGGAAAAGGATCTTATGCAAAAACACGTAAAAATATATTTGATTACATAGAAAAACAGCCAAAACGTAATGGGAAACCAGCTTGGAAAGATATATGGATTACTATGACTATTAATGCAATCAATTATTCTTCTGTTATTGACCTAGCCGAAGAATGGAAAGGTAAAGTAAATAAAATAGGATTTCAATTTCATACTCCTTTTACCAAAGATGATCCGTTGTGGCTACATTTTGGTGAAATTCGTAATAAAGTTGTAGATGAAATAATATCAATGAAAAGATTATATCCAGATTATATAGTAAATACCGAGAAACAAATATCTTTAATGAAAGGTAACTGGGGTGGTATTGGGACAACTTCAGTACAAATGTCCTGGGCGGGATTTGCACGCTCGGTTCGACAGACTATCGATTCTGTCATATTCTTACTTTAGAATGAAAGATATATTTAGCTTTTTTGTTTTTGAATTATCCTTGAATCCTGCAATTAAGATATGAAGATATGCTAACTTTATATAATTAGTAAAAATCGAACAAACTCTAATTACTCTATTGGAAAGAAGTATCCTACTGATGAACCCGCCTGAGGAGCTGTTGTCATTTGTATAATTATTCCTTGTCTCTTCATATACTGAGATAATTCTTGGGTCCCAGAAGTTTGTATTTCTGTTATTATTTGATTGAATTTAGTTGTTATACTCTCCGTAGGGAAAGATATGTAATAGTCTTCAAAAACAGTTGATGAATTAAGAACTAATATAGTTAAACCTTCGTGTAACGGAGGTGGACATACTGATAATTTTTTAGAAAAATAACTTCGTAGTATACCATTCAGCTTATATGACCATGGAGAAAGAATAATTATCCCTTCTTTTCCAACCTGTTTTGTTGCAATTTCAACATCATCTATGATACCCTGCAATAGAGATGATGCTGAATCTTCAGTTAATCTCATACGACCAAACAGAGTTTTTTCTAATTTACCAAGAGACTGAATTGTCTTAACTTCACATCTATATTCACCGACGTTAAAATCATGTCTTTTAGGCAGTAGATAATTTTTTGGTATGGAATCCACTTGATATCCAAATTGTGAATATTCATATAATATCTGTGCTGCTATTTTATTATGCATTAGCTCTGTGCCATCTCCGATTTTTAATAAATAATTGCTTTCTTGAGGAATGAAAAATAGATATTTTGCAAGTAATATTATATCATTAAAAAATTCTATTTCTTTTCTATCTGTATCTAAATATGTTTGGATAATTCTTACAATATTTTTTTCTAAAAATCTATTTTTTAAAAACTCGTCCACCTTATTGATAATATCATCATTTACTACCTGTATTTTTGGGTCAGAATTAAAATCTTTTAAAATCCCAGAATATTTTGTATGGTCTTCTCGTTCTACTGTCAGTAACACTTTATTATTGCTTCTTTCAATGTATACTGCTCTAGCTTTTGGATTAGTAATATTTATGTTGCCGAATTTTGGATTTTTTTTAATATATATTATATTTTGGAAAGTAGAGTAAGGAGGAATACTTATTTTGAAGGAATCCTCTTCATTATTGCCATCAACTCTAACGGTGTAGTTCCCAGCAGGAATTCCCTTTCCACCGATAAGTACAGATGTTGAAGTACCTCCTGCTCCTGGAGCTTGACTTAATCTACTCTCGCTTACTATTTTTCCGTTTGACGACATTAATTGCAATGTATATTTATCAATGTATCCATGAGGTTTCCATGCTGGTATCAATCCTATTATTTCTACTGAAGCCACCCACCATTTTTCCGAATTGTCGTCGTATGAGTACCATTGAATAGGCGTACTCAATTTAGTTATTTGAAGTCTTGTCTTGCATGAGAATTAATAATTCATCATCGATTATTATATAAACTAATTTTTAAAGTTTAGGTTAGTAATAAATTGCATAAATTTTGTCCCTCTATAGGATACGAAATTACCAGTGATTTTACTTTTATTATCTTTCCAATTTTTTAACACATTTTTTACACTTATCAATAATTAGCCTCCTTGACAATACGTCATCAATTATTTGAAAATAAAAATCTGATTTCTCTGAAAGCTCAGGAAATTCTTTTTCTAAAATTCCATATTCTAATGCTATGGGGTTCTGTGGATAATTGTTAGGGTCATATCCTGTTTAAGCACTCTTTGATTGAATAAACTGAAGTATTCTCAGATGCCATGGTGTAAATATATCATCTCTAAGATAGTTGTAAAATTATTATAGAATTATTAATGTCGTTACAAGGATAGATGAAGAAATCTTTTTTGATTTCGATTTTGTTCATCTAAAGATTCATCTAACATGGAAATCTGACTGATTTGTAATTTTTTAGAAAAATAAATATACAAATAATATTACCTAATTTATAAATTGCAAAAAAAGGAGCAATTACACAAAGCAAAAACGTTCAAGCCCAACTAATTATACTTTCGATAATCCTTCAAAAATTACCTTCGAATTCCTCAAATCCCATCTGTGGAGTGCAGCCGACATCCTGAGAGGTTCACTTGATGCTTCTGAGTATAGACAACCCGTAATGACATTGCTATTTTTGAAACGGTTAAATGATACCTTTGAAGAAAATGCTGAGAAACTGATAAAAAAAGGTATGAATCAAAAAGAAGCAGCGTACACCAAACGTAGACATTATTTTTATATTCCGGTGTTCTCACTAATACAAAATATAACGATAAAAGAAAGTATCCTGACGATAAGCTGAGAGCTTTAATATCTCATTTTAATTCTCCACGATTAAGAAATGAAGATTTAGAAAAAGATATCTTTGGAGATGCATATGAATATCTTTTAGCAGAATTTGCAGATGAGACAAAGAAGAAAGGTGGTGAATTCTTTACTCCTAGAGAAATTGTCAGTTTGCTTGTTAATTTAGTAGAACCAAAAGAAGGGATGAAAATTTGTGACCCTACATGTGGTTCTGGTGGTATGCTTATTGAATCCAGAAAATATGTTGAAAGGAATGGAGGAAATCCTAGAGACTTAGTTTTAGAGGGACAGGAAAGCAACTATGGCAATAAGGTTTTTAATAAATTTATCACCATTTCTAAGCTTTGAAACCTTGCGAATAAGAAATTGTTAGTTAATTTAGTTCTTATCCTTAATCATTGAAAAAATAATTTTATTCTATAGCTACTAAAAATTTTTCCTTGAATATAAAATTTAATAAATTTTTATATACTTTTAAAGTTAGAATAGTTTTGAATGCTAAGAAAGGGTTAAGAGAATCATAAGCCAAGCCTCAGTTTTATTCTCATTATGTCAAAATTATAATTGTTTTATTAAGGTATTTCCGCAGAACGTTTTACCTTATTTTATTCTTTTAATTCAAAGGTCAAAAAATATAGAACCATTACTTACTTATTGTATCTAAATATACTTAATAATATTTATGATAATAATAATCCATTATTATATTGATTTCCTTCTTTCTTTGATTCTCAATCTTTTATTTTGTTGCAAGTCGAATAACTAAACATTATAGAATAAGATAGAGTGCGTACTATTTGATTTAGTTCTAAACTTTTTCTTTATTTGTGCGAAGTAGCACAAAGTAACACACTGCCATAATCCTTTTATATCGAATTTTATTTCTTCTGATAGTAATGAAAAAAGGATTTTCATATATTAAAAAATCAGAAATTTTGATGATAATTGTTGCTATTACTATGACAATAACAACAACAATAACAATGCCAATGATTGACAATCCATTTACAAACCTTAAAGATGCATATGCCGATGAGATAGTAGGCCAAGAGGGAGTCAATGATAATCTCATAGCTGATGGAGAGGATGAAGTATGGGGTGATTCATCTGGTTCTGTAGATTCAAGCTTTGTTGCTGGTGATGATACAATCACTGCAACAGGTAGTAGTAATACTCTGGTGGGTGACGCTGTGGAAATGTTGGATTCAATAGGTGGTAATGACCTATTAACATCAAAAGGTGATAAAAATTATCTGTATGGTGATGCTTCTATTAATATAATTAATTCCGATGGTGATACTTCTTTTAGTATGGTGAATTCCTATGGTGGAACTGATACTTTAACTGCAACAGGTAGTGTTAACAACCTATTTGGTGAAGCTGATGAAATGTATAGTTCTACAGGTGGTGCTGATACTCTAATTGCAACTGGTGATGAAAACAGTCTGATTGGTGATGGTAGGTACATGGAAGCGTCTGAAGGTGGAGCTGATAGCAATAACTGCTAAGGGTGATAAAAATTATCTGTATGGTGATGCTGGTCGACTGGAAAGTTCTCAAGGTGTCGCTGATACTCTAACTGCAATAGGTGATGAAAATCATCTGTACGGTGATGCTAGTGTATTGAGTAATTCCCATGGTGGAGCTGATACAATAACTGCAACTGGTGATTGAAAATAATCTGTATGGTGATGCTCTTGAAATGTGGGATTCAACAGGTGGTGATGACACATTAACATCAAATGATGGTGATAATGCTCTGTATGGTGATGCTTTTTATATGTTGGGTACCTCAACAGGTGGTAATGACATATTAATAAGCGGAAAGGGTTCAGACACAATGTATGGTGATGCAGTAATTATGGACGCATCTACAAAAGGTGGCAATGATATCTTGAATGCTGCTAAGGGAGGAGGACTAAAGGTGGCAACGATATATTGTATGGCAACGGAGGGGCTGACCACTTTATAACTGGTAGCAATATTAATGCTGTGATAAAAGACTATAACCCGACTGAAGACAAAATTTCGGGAAAGCCAACCACAGCTGGTGTTACTAGTCAATACCAACAACAATATGGTTCAAGTCAACTACCTGGTGCTATTAGTCAACAACAATATGGTTCAAGTCAACTACACTAACAATCATCATCACATAGAACTAGCTAAAGACTATAGATAGAATACAACAAACCATTCCTAAAGAAAAAGTTCCTTTTTCTTATCCTTGATTTTTATTTAATTTATTTATTTAATAAATATCGGATACAGTTTTATTGGCTCTTAATTTAAAATAATATTCACCGTTCCTAACACAAAATCATTGTTAGTAACTGTTGTTATATCATTATACATCGAAACAAAGAATCGTATCCAATTATATACATGAAATAAATTAATATGGCAGAATAAGTTAGATTTGAATTTGCCATATGTGCAAATTCACTTAGGTGATACGTAGTCTTTATTATTTGAACCATTATTAAGTCCTGTAAAATTAGCCGACAGTAATATCAAAAGCAGAATAGTCCTGTAATAGACTGTTAATATCCATTATCTCAAAATCTAAGTCAAAAAAAAGTAATAAAAAATATATTGAATTAGTTGATGATTTACTCAAATTTAATGATTTTGAAAAAAATAATAGGTATTAGTAGGTAACAAGGGGGAAAAAAGGTAATTAACTAAAAATACCTTACCACTTAAGAACTACTTTTTTAATTAATATATTATTATATTGGAATCTTGGTCATTGAACAAATTTGAAAAAGAAAAGAAAGTTATTGAACTTCATAAAGAAGGAAAAACACTGAAAGAGATAAGCAAAATCGTCCATATGTCATTTAGAGATATATCAAAAATAATAAAAGCCTATGAAAAAAAATAAGTTTACAAAAACAAAAGAAGAAGAAAACAATCAAACAAAAAAGCCATCTCTGAGTAGTAAGCTTTTATGCTCTACCAAAAAGGTAAAAAATGAAGTTAAAGTATTGCTAGATATTCCATTTAAAAATCACCATTAGATATTGGAAGCAATATCTCAAGTCAATAGGTATTTTTGAATCTTTTGAGTTTTATCAGGAGCATAGTTATGATATACCGCATTTTTTGTCTAATAAACAATTTTATAAGAAACAGTGCCCATATAAAGAAATTGCAAATATTTTGATGGAAGCAAAAACTACAGCAAATTTACAATTACATCTTTCAATCCTTAAACATGATATAGAAAAATTAGAAAACACCAAGAATAATTATTTGTTCAAAAATTGAAAATTCTATGAACAATCATCATCAACTACCACCATTAGGACCTTTACCAAGATATTATAATTGGTAATTATTATGGATTAATTTTGTTTTCTTAATTTTTTATAATTATCATATCCTTATTTTTGATTAAAATTATTCTTGTTATTGTTATTTTTACAAGGACTGTTTCATCATAAACCACTTATCACCTTTAGATCGGCAAACTCCTTACAAGACCAATGGTCTTTTCCTTCAAATCTATCTATATTGTTAATAATTTTAGGGTCATGATTGCCAGTAGCAAGGTCAGATTCAGAGATTAAAGGATTGTTGTATTATTATTATTTTTATTTTTATTATAGTTATGAAATATTTTTTTATAATAATAAAAAATATAACAACAATAACTTTATTCAGAAAAATAATCAAAGTTCTTAGAGAAGGAAGTTTTGAAAAACAATTAACTTCTTTTTATTTAGCCGAAGAAGTAAACTGTCGACTCAAAATAATAATAATGACGGACACATCTTACAAAGTGGACACCCCTTCAGCACGATAAAATTTTTTTATATTTTTGTATTGTATCATTTTCAACACTGATTTCACGCAATGTACCTGAAAACCCTAAAATTGCAATTATAGTATAGAAGTAAGGAACATTTTGTGAGCTACCCCTGTCCCACTCTGTTATCTACAATACAACAATAATAAACAGCAAGTCATTATTAGTAGTAAGATTGAGAAAATACAGTGTCTACTTTGCTTTTCTTCTTTCTTATCGATTTTCAACAAAAAAATAAAGCTGATAACTCCCCTTTCCAAAATGCCAAAAAATGCCTAAAATGGTGCAAATTATAAATTTTCCAGTGTAGAGGGGGTGTCCACTATGGCCACTTGTGTGTTTCACAGTCTCTTTTGATTCTGTAGTTATTGTTGTAGTTGATTACCATTTTTTTATCTTCCTGTTCTCGCTCGTATTTCTCTTCAGGAGATTCTTGCTGTTGTTCTTGTTCCTGTTCCTGTTCTTTTGCATCTTCTCCTATTTCAGATTCTTTTAGAGTTGTTTGTGAGAAGTCCCTGTATTCTTCCATTTTACAAGTTTACATCCTTTCCATATTGTTTTTCCTTATTTCCTACTTTTTCTATCCTTGTCCAATCCATGTTTCGTTCAAATCTTCACTAAATTGTCAGAACCTCGGCCGGACATTCGATGGTATAAACAAAATCTAGATGCATCATATATCTTCACTCGTCTCATAGTCATCATTTGTTGGTTCTTTTGCTAGAGCATCCTCTAAAGATGCTTTGATAGGTTCCTGAATTAACTTTGCCTTTGCTCTCTCTCGCACTTATGTTGCGGCATTTACATGAATTATTCTTAATGAATTAAACGAGTTAATAATGCCTGACATTTCTTCTTCTATTTATTATGATTTTATTCAACACAATCGGGGTCTTCATTCTCCCCTTCAAACTGGTTAGGAAAATCTATTATTATTTCCCTTCTAAATCGTGCATCAGTATCATCTGCAGATGTTGGTACCTTATTGGCGGCAAAAATTGGTTTTGCATATAATCTAACATCAAAGCTGACTGACCTTTCTGTCTTACCCTTACAGGGTGATTATCTGTCAACTTCTTTAAAGTAGATATATCATCTATGCTAGTGCTTCAGAATCTATGTTAATATCTTTATTCACCAAATCGACTAAAGCAAATATCTCCTTAAATAACAGCTTTCAAAAGGGAATTACTTACAATTTTTTAATCCATGCAGGTTACTTAAAATTCCTATAAACACATTCTTTCCGTTTCCACCTTTACCTATCAAAATGTAATAATATGAAATAGATGTGTTCTAATGAATGTGTATGCAATTAATTCAACTGCAGTTCTTATATCTCGAGGTGGAGTACTTCTCTCAAGAATTTGATAAATCGCTCGGTATTGCATCAGGGTTATATTTTATTGGTTTCTGATTCAATGAATAATAGTCAGGGGTATGCAAAGAATTCATTTGTACGCCAATTATACAAACCATTCTCTAAGTTTACGATATCAATATTGGAATCAAATTCTTCTAATGTTGTATAATGTTCCTCCGTCTAACATAATTCTTTATCTCTGTAATATGTGTCTTAGTTTATATCCATATTTTTTATCAATTTCTTGTTCAATAATGATATCTCCATCAGGAACGTAAAGGCCCTTACTACTATCGTAATATAAAATTTCTTTGATTTCTTTATTGTTTGAAACTGTATTTTGCCATGACAAAATCTGTTCCTTCTCCTATAAGTTCAAGTCTTTGTTTCTTTCTCTCTTCAGCTGCTGCTAGTGCTGCAATATGTTTCCTTTGATTTTCTAGATAATATTTTTTCTATTAAAAATTTACCATGATTTATCTAATGATTCTAACAAAAGTCAAGTATCTTCGTCTTGAGCCGCTGCCGTTGAAATGCCGGTATTGGGTATTGAGCGGAATCGCGAACAGGCTCTTCGGGGCCCATTCCAATGTCGTGGCCGTTGGCGGCCTCGATCGTCGTGCTGCCTGCGTCCGGACATACGAGGAAAGGCGGCGCTGGGAGGTCCGCGCTGGGTGCGATGTCCAGAACGAACATGGAAATCGCCTTGCCCCTTGAGGTGCACGGCGGCGCCATCGACCCCGAGCCGTGGCCACGGCTCGGGGTCAATGGCGCCGCCGTGCACCTCAAGGGGCGCGGCGATTTCGTATCCATGTTCGTTCTGGACATCGCACCGGGCGCGGCGACCTCTCCCCAGCGCCACCTTTACGAGGAAGTCCTGTATGTCCTTTCCGGACGCGGCAGCACGACCATCGAGGCTGCGGACGGCCGCAAGCACACGTTCGAATGGGGCCCGAGGAGCCTGTTCGCGATTCCGCTCAATACCCGATACCGGCATTTCAACGGCAGCGGCTCGGAGACAAA
>CAWIYT010000335.1:0-3323 GCA_963840085.1 uncultured Nitrososphaerales archaeon | reverse complement strand
AGGGTGCACTTCCAACAAGACTGCAAACATCTATCAGAGCTCTTTTTTGATGGCTCACATATACAGCAGACTACGACATCTATCCCCATTCAACAAAAGAGACCTTATCCTAGTAGTAAGATAGGTCACGTCCAACAAGGGGTTTGCTAGTCGGCTAAGAGAATAAATAACAGGAAAGACTTTTACATGTATTCAACAAAACAGGTTAATAATATCATAATACAAGAAAGCGGAATACAATACCATCAGATTTACATCTACACATTACTTCGCAAGTGGGGATTCAAGCAGAAGGTACCAAGAAGAGTACATGTAAACACAGCATCTAAGGAGGAAAAGAGAAATTTTAAAAAAGAGCAAGAAAGATACTATGAATACTCTCCACCACCACCAGAAGGAGGATTCACGGTAATATCTACAGATGAATCATTCTCCTTCTTTGATTCACTTGTGAGAAGAGTATGGATAAGACATGATGAACGACCTGTTGTAAGAATCACTGGATCTCATAAAGAGTCAGTTTTATTTGGTGCTACAGTTTAGAAGGAAAACAGTTATTTAGACAGTATAACTGGTTTGATGAAAACACACTTTCTGGATTATCTAAAACATATTCATAGAAAGTTTCCAAAATGCTACCTGTTCCTGGATAAAGCAAAACAGCATTATAAATCAAAAAAGGTACTGCAATATTTTGCTGACAATAAAGACTAGTTTGATTCCAGTATATCTTCCAACAGCATCTCCAGAATTTATGGTACTGGAAGAGATATGGCATATAGCCAAAAATGATTTGCTTGTCCTACAATACTATTCATCATTTATAGAATTCAGAAATAAAATATCATCGTATTTTAGAACAAAAAGATTCAATCTGGATATGAGGAATTACCTTGTTGGAGGTGAGTAAGCATATTTATCTTAATTGGTATAATTAGGGGAAAAGTCCAAAGAGTTTCTTTATCATCATATGCTATCAAAAATTTAGAAACAAAGCCAAAGGGACCAAATGCTTTGACAATGACATAACCATTAACAAATAATGATAATATTCAAAAAGGAAATAGAAAGAAATTAGGAGACAGATCTTTTATTGCAGCAAAAGATCGGTAATATTCTATCTGTATCACTACTCTGAATAAATAAATATTTATATTACCTTATAATTTTCTATTGTTTTAATTCATCTATTGTTAAAAGCAAAGGTAAGTTTGAATCTGAAATTCTAATAGATACCCCAATTCTATTCATGAAATCTATATTATAACATCAAAAACAAAAAATACGTTAAAAAATAATATATATATCATTACCTAAACTTCTAATCTACGTTGAAATATTTAATAGGTAAAGTACTAGCATTAGTTTTTTAAAATCTAAATGAATTTATTAACTAAATTTTCATCAATTAATTTAGAGATTACTATATGAAAATATATTACGATTTAGAGCCTACTTCTGAATTAGAAATAGATGAAAAAAATAACTCTAGTATTGAAACTCACGCTGGATACACAAGTTTTATAGTATATAATAGACTTGGTTATTGTTGTAATGATTTAGAAGAAAACTTTTTGATAGATTTAGAAATCCAGAATATTACGATTATGATCATATTGAAGTCATGAAAGAACCTAATGTTATATTTATTATTGTTAATAGCATAGGACACACAAAATTAGGGGATGATAAAAAAGGATTCAAATATTGTCCTTTTTGTGGAGAAAAATTTATTTTGCAAAGGATAAATGGAGATGAAATTAAAAATTGAAGTTAAGATAAGCAATTATTATAATTATTACGTTATCATTATTCTTTTTTTTATATTTTTTATTAAATCCCTCAAAAAGGCTTTCTTATCTTAAAATCATGAGAATAAAAACATCTGTCACTTAAAGATATCATATTAATCTGAAATCACTTATTGAGAAAGAGCAATTGAAAATAAAATAATAATAATAAATTATTCATGGTTATGCATTCAATCATTTTCCAAATCCATCTCTATTATATTAGGTTAAATATTTCGATTTAACCAATAATAAAAAAGTGCTTGATATTCTCTAATAACGAAATTAATTAAGTTAAACTATTATTTATGATACTTAAATTTGTAACAAATTAAAATAGATAAACATAAACAAATAAATATAAGTTAAGTCTCTAATCTTTTATCAACATTGTTCTATCCATTTAGCATAAATATAGAAATGGATTTAGCTTTGTTATATAATCTATCAACATATGCCAAATATCCCTGTCAGACTAGAATTATCTACTGTCCAGAAAAAGGAATTATTTTCATTCATGAAGAGTACTAAGGATAAAGAGGAATACAGAAGAGCATCTGCCATAAAACAAAAGATGGAAGGAGTACCTTATAGAACAATAGCAAAGAATCTCGGTGTCAATTACCGTAATGTGTATGGCTGGATTAAAAAATATAGAGAGTCTGGTCTGGATGGAATAAGAAATAAGAGAAAGAATGGAGGTAGAAAACCAGTAATATCTACTGACAAGAACAAGGAGATGGTAAAAGACATAGTACTGAACAAATCACCCCATACATTTGGCTATCTCAAAAATACATGGAGTATCAGGCTATTGGCTACATATCTTTCCTCACTACTGGAAATGAATGTCAGTCCAATGCAAACATGGAGAATAATTCATGATATGGGCATAGTATACAAACAACCAAAACTTGAACTAGAAAAAGGTGATGATTATGAGGAAAAGAAAGGAAAGATAGAGAGGTACAAGAAGATATCGGCAGCTCTTTTAAAAAAAGATTCTACTAGGATTTGAAGATGAAACATGGTTACATCTACAACCATACATAACCAGGACATACATGAAAAGAGGGGAACAGCAAAAGATACTTCATAAAGGATCTAACGATAAAGTCAATGTATTCATTACACTGCTTTATCCACTAAATGGAATCAAATTTACAACAAGCAAAACAAGAAACAGTAATGATTTCATAAACCATCTAAACAGCATCAAAAGATATGTACTCAAGAGAAGTATCAAGAGATTCATACTTGTAATAGATAATGCATCATTTCATCTAAGCAACAAGACAAAACAGTTTATAGAAAGACAATCAGAAGACTGGTTAACTGTACTATTTCTACCAACCCATGCACCATTCCTAAATCTTGTTGAGACAAAAGTAAACAGGAATCTCAAGAAAGACATATGTGCAAACTACAACTACGAAACAGAAGATAATCTTTTATGTACTGTAAGAAGGTATCTTAGATGCATGGGTAGTTGGCCTAAGATATGATACTTAACTTATTAATAAAAATAAATAC
>CAWIYT010000334.1:0-11952 GCA_963840085.1 uncultured Nitrososphaerales archaeon | reverse complement strand
GGATTGAATACACTAATGTATCAAATCTTGATGATAATTACTTTGTAAAAATATAGAAAGCCATAACCTTCTAAGGAATATATCATAACAATAGAAGGCTATGACTATTGAGACAAAGGCTAACCTAATATCTTTCTCTTGTTGGCAGATTGATCGATTGATTGATTACTTTTTTTGTAATCCATATATCTAGATTCTCTCTTCTGAATTATATAAGAATTAGATAACCTAGTTAATTGATAAATAATTAAATTTGATATAAAAAATTAAAATTCTGTTTATTCATGATATGGTAGGCTGAATGTAAATGTTGATCCTTTATCTGTGCCACCACTCACATCACTATTATTGAAGGCCCATATCCTGCCACCATGTATTTCAATGATACTCTTTGAAATAAATAATCCTAAACCTGTTCCTCTTTTTGGAGATTTGGTAACGAATGCTGTAAAAAGTTTCGGATATATTTGCGGATGTATGCCAATTCCAGTATCCTTTATACTAACAAGAATTTCGTTCCCTTTTCTTTCAACAATAACAGTAATACTGCCCTCATTTGTAAAATTTAATGCATTGGATAAAAGATTACAAATGACTTGATTAAGCCTGTCTCTATCGGCTTCTACCATTATAGCATTCTTATCATATGATTTATAAAATAATTTAATATTTTTTTTATTTTCTATTATCATTTGAGTATAGTCTCTCAAGATATCTGTTAATATCAGTTCATTGAGATCGAATTTTTCTTTCTTTAAAAATAAAGATCCACTTTCTATTCTTGCGACATCTAATATCTCTTCTGCAAGTTTCATTAGTCGTTTTGAATTCCTAATGATAACATTGAGAATTTCCTCATCTTTTTGTAAGTGTGGCTGGCGGCTATGGAGTAATTCAGAGAGTCCAAGTATTGGTTGTATAGGAGTTTTGAGTTCATGTGCTGCAATATTTATGAATTCATCCTTTAACCGATCTCTTTCTTTTAATTTCATATTGGCATCTTCAAGTACCTTGTTTGCATTTTCAAGTTGCTTGGTTAATTCATTTTGTTTTTTAATAGAGTTTTTTAAAGACGTGACCATAGAATTGAAGGATTTTGTTAGCACTGAAAGTTCATCATCATCAGCATAAGCATCATTATCATCACTGTTGGTTTTAACTACTACCGTGAGATTTCCTCTTATTACTTCAGATGTTGCATGAGTGAGAGCAATTATTGGTTTTAGTATTTTTCTTACCAGGTAAAATACAAAAGCAGAGGTGACTCCAATAGTTAAGAGGGCAAAAAACCATTGATAAAATAATATATCCTGAGCCATACTTTTTCCATGTTCTCCTAATTGTGTAACCAATAGATTTGTTGAATCTACTAAAGATGATATTCCAGTTTCCATTTTTGTTTTTAGAATTGTGTCCAATTCTAGTTTTGAAGGAGTTAGTGTTGATCCTGTGGTGGCTTCTGACGTTACTAATACTACAGGGTTAATTTTTTGATTTTGTTCTAATATATTATCTGTCAATAGTGTTTTTAATAAAATCCATTTCTGGTATATCTCATCCCAATCCTTAGAGAATTCCGAAGGCAATGGTTTTAGATCAATCCCTGATATTTTTCCCCCATTTTTTACTGTCATTATATTTGACTCTAGATCATTCATAGCAGTCTTAATCTTGGATACATCACTACTATCTTCCAAAAGATGATCATAAATATTATACATAAGATTAGAGGTGAGAAATCGATTGTTTCCTGCTATATTTATCGAGTTTTCGAAAGAAAACATCTGTGATTGGCAAGTATAGAGTATAATAAAACTACTAATGATAAAAAAAAGTTGAATAAAAACTAGTATTCCTACCTTTAAACCTATTTTAGAACGAATATATTGAAAAATATTGTCACTATATTTTAACATTGACTCTATATAGAAATAGATATATTTTTTTCTTCTGTTATTGTTATGGTTATACTTTCTTGTCACTCTTAAAATCCTATTCAAAAAATCATTTTGGGTTTCTGGCAGATCTTGATTCCTTTACTATATCGCTAGAGTAATAAATTAATTAATTGACCAATATAAAAAAATAAAAAAATGATGGAGAGGTTTAAGGCCTCAATGGTGGATTGTCAAAGCAAAGTGCATGAGTAAACCAACCAACATCAGTACCAGGATTTCCAGGAGGTTCTGCTAATAATACTTCCCATCCGCTACCTAGAGGGGAAAAAATAGGTCTTTCAAGAAATTCATAAGGTGGAACAGTAAAAGAATCAATTGAATATCCGCCTTCTATTACAAAATCCCCTGGATCACAAATTGCTCTTGCTGTAATAAAAGAGGTAGAGTTGTTGAGAGTTAAGGTTGAATTAACTAGATATGCATTGGTAGTATTTATAAAAGTAATTCCTGGGGGACCTTGTGTTCCATTAACTCCTGGTGGACCCTGTGTTCCATTAACTCCATCCGTTCCATTAACTCCTGGTGGACCCTGTGTTCCATTAACTCCATCCGTTCCGTTAATTCCTGGTGGACCCTGTGGTCCTGGTGGACCTTGTGGACCTACTTTATTATCTCTATCTTTTTTATCATCAAATTTGACGTGTTTACAGAACTCTACTGAACTTACGAAGAAGCCTTCAAAGGGACCTGTTCGACACTCATATTTCTTATCGTCTGTTGGGTATTGGCTATAACTACTACTATCTCCATAATAGTTGTTGTCGTATCCTTGTGCCATTGCTGCATTGTTGTTGTTGAGTAATGGCATCGCTGATAACATTACCAATGAACTTACTAAAAGTAGAAAGGTAGTCTTGTTGACTTGTGCATAATATGGTAACAAAGAAAAAATATATTTGAAGTCCGAATAATAGTAGAATAAGAAATTCTATAAAGTAGATTAGGGAATGACAATTAAATTTCTATTTACTAATCACATTATTCATAATAATGCTGAAAAATATAATATAATTTGTTTATACCATTATCATAAATATTACTTAATGCTTGATTAAACTAACATAATATTTGTCTCTAAATAAGTAAAAGAACAAAGCCATAACCCGCTATTATTAATGAGGATTATATCAATAATAATAGAAGGCTATGAAAATCAATTCTTATGATTTTTCTTTGGACTGTATTCACCTTTACGATACCTGTTATTTAATCCTTTGAGATAAATTAATTGTCATAGCCCTCTAAGGAATATTCATAACAATAGAAGGCTATGACGATTAGGACTAATCTTATACTGATCTATAAGATTGTATATCAATCGATATTATGATATTTAATAATTTGAGATAATTATTTGATAAGATTTTGTTGTAATCATAGCCTGAACTCAATCTAGGTTTATAGATACATTCAGACTATGACTTAATTGGTTTGGTTTGCCATTTTGGTTAGAAGTATGATCAAATAATGATAAAGGTATTTAATACTTGTTGAAATTCTCATTCTATGTTCTGAAATTAATCTATATTTTGATAATTATAATAAGTATCTGTTATTAAATTAAAAAAATAAAAAAAGGTATTATTTGGGTAGATTATTTAGGTGACCTAAAACTACTCCAAAACCAGTATCTTCTACCAAGTTAAATGGTGCTCTGTAATTGAACAAGTTTTGAAGAACTAGTAATCCTGATTGAACTTCTATTACATCATCTTGATTAGCATTCTTTAACTGTGGAACAAGACCAACAAACATCAAGTTAGCAGTCTTTAGATTTTCTTGGGCAGATTGATATGCCGCTCTATCTACTAATTTTCCTTCACCTACGCCTTTTGCTTGGTCTATCAAGGTTTGATTAACTTGAATTGGTGTATGTTCTGATTCAATATATTGTGCGCCAATAGCATTTGCATATGCCTTTAGTGCTTCGGTAACCTGAGTAGAGACTTCTTGAACTGATGCTTTAGCATCTTGTTGTGCTAATGCATTGTTTTGTTGCAAAAAAGATGGTGCTGCTGCTAATGTCATCATTGAAAACGACATCACTAGCACAGAAAAAAGAGTCAATTTTGTTTGTTTCTTATTCAACATTGTATTCGATAATTGTACTAGCAACGATTTAAGGAATTCGGTTCTTTTATTTCATAATACTTATAAATAATAAAGGTCATCAAAAGTGTCATTTAATATATTAAATATCAGACTGAAGTAAATATTGTATTCATTTTACTATTGTTGCACTATTTCCATTTCTATCCTGCAAATATAGAATATGGTCTCCTATTACTCATCGTTTATGATTTTTTGTTATATATTTTATCTTTTTGTGTAAGTTCATCATTATATTTTTTCTTTTTTTCTTTACAGGCAAAGAGAGATTTTACATTTGGAAAATAATTTTCTAATCCATGGCAGCCAACATATTATTTAAAAAATCATTTTTTTATGATAAATGATTTGTTATATATACATAGATTTTAGAAGTTACCTTCATAAGTTGTTATATAATTAAAAATTGATTATATATATCTTATAATGTAACCATATTATGAAACTTAAGTTTAATAAGATGTTTATATACCTCTTAAAGACTTGCCTTTATTAAAGCAATTATTATGATGAGTCATTATTGAGATTTAGTATTTTGTCAAAGTCAGGATTATTAGATATTTGGAATTCGAATTATTATTAGTTAGTATCATATGTAATTGGTGGAGGTTATAAATGACTGTGAAAACTCATCAATTGATTTCTAGGAGCAAATGCTACTCTTGTTCTCAAAACAAATTGGTGTATATTAAGAAGAGTTATATGATCTGAATCCTCTATAATAAAGACAATTTGTCAAATCCTAAACATTTTAGCAAAGAAGACGCCAGAAGAATAGGCGAGGTACTCTGGATCGACTGGAGTAAATTCGACGTAGAGCAGTTTAGAATGGGTTTAGATGTGGAATTAGAACATGGAATAAGAGACGAACACACGAATGTTACTCATGACGACGAGATTGCGACTGGTAAAATTGCACTTGCACATTTGAATGAATTTCCAGATTATTATTCAAGATTAAAAAAGATGGAAGATGAAGCAAACGAATTTTACAACAAATAATTTTGTTTATAATGATAATTTCTGTAACTGTATTGACATATCATTGTCTAATGATATGATTATATAATGATGTATTTAATTTATTATTATTTAATCTATAAATTTATTCAAATAAATTCAATTTGGAAATAAAAATTTAACTAAGATTCGGCAAAAAATAAAAAAAAAGGAAAGTATTATTTATTCATCTGTCCCATCATCGGTCCCATCATCATGCCTGTCTTATTCATCTGCTGTCCCATCATTGTCTGCATCTGACTTGGGTCCATCATCATCATTGGTCCCATTCCCATCATTGGACCCATCCCCATCATTCCAGGATTCATCATCATACAAGGCATCATTCCCATCATAGTCTGATTTCCAATCATCATGGGACTCATCATCATACACGGCATTGTCATACCTTGTCCCATTCCCATCATTGGTCCCATCATCATGCTTGTCTTATTCATCTGCTGTCCCATCATTGTCTGCATCTGACTTGGGTCCATCATCATCATTGGTCCCATTCCCATCATAGGCCATTGTTGTCCACCCATCATCATCATCGGTCCCATCATCATGCCTGTCTTATTCATCTGCTGTCCCATCATTGTCTGCATCTGACTTGGGTCCATCATCATATTCTGATTCTGCATTCCCATCATGTTATTCATCATCTGATCTTTCATTGTAACTTGAGGATTTGCAAATACTGATTGTTGTATGTCTTCATAACTTGCAAGAAAAATTATTGCACTAAAAACAGATACCACAGACAAAAGAATAGAGTATCTATTATTGTTGTTGCTTCTATTATTAAAATTGGTATTCATTAAATTGTCAAAAAACATGGAAATATAAAAGCATGTATATTCTATTGTTAACTATTTACACTAAAATGTATATTTCCTATGATAGATAAAATAAGAAAATAACTAAAATATGTAAAATATTGCTTTAATTATATTTTTTTAATTTTCTTTTTAAAAAAACTTATTATTGTTTTGGTTGGAAATTCATAATACTAATTTTCCTGTGCTTTTATAATTGCCAAAAGCAATATCTTGTCATATTGTCTTGATGATGAAACTGAATAAGAATCTCAAACAATACACTGCATATTTTCTTTTCTAATAATTGTCATAGCCTGATCCCTTAGATCAAATTAGTGTCTTTCTATAAAGATAAAACAATCAATCAATAAAAATTTTTTATATGATAATTAGATATTTTAAAATTATATTTAATATAAAAACTATATTCTTCAATAACTATAATGGATCCATTCTATTTCATTATATAGATAGAAGGCTTGAATATGAAGACTGTTATTATTATATAAATATATCATATCTAATGAATTATCATCACAGGACAATCTGCATTCTCTGAAATTTTTCTTGAAACACTACCTAAGGCTTTAATTTTTGAAAATTTGTTCAATCGCTGACTACCAATTATAATAAGATCAATTTTATTATCTGATGTATATTTAAGAATTTGTTCGCTAACAGGTTTTTCATCTGTTAATGCAGTTATATTGAATTTTATATTTTCCTTTTCTAATAAAGGATTTATTTTTTCTTTCGCCATTTTTATCCAACCTTCTTTTAATTTCGTTGCAATGCTTCTTCGTGTTTGTGCTATCCATTGTCTATCGTTACCTAAAATTAATGATGATGGAATAGGAATATGTTCTATTATATGTAATATATGAAGTTCAGCATTTAATGCTTTAGCAAATTCTTTAGATTTTTCTAGTGTCTTATCTGAAATTTCTGTGCCATCACGTGGGAGTAATATTTTGTTGATCAAAGTTTTCTTACTCATTTTTTTCATTAAATAATATTTCTTATTGCCAAAAGAAAAATGGATAGAAAGTTATAGAGAATAATTTCCTTGGATTATCTAGTTCCTTAACTACTACCAGCCATTCTTCTACATACATCAGCACATTTTCTACATGTTTGAGCACATTGCTGACAATGATCCATATCTGTATGTCTTTCACATTCTTTAACACATGCATCACAAATATCAGCACATAAACTGCAAAATTGCTTTGCAAATTCACTATCCATTGACATGAGTTGGGTGATGTCCAACAAACACTAGCACATGCTCTATTAGTTTGAGCACAACTAACCATCATTTTCACATCTTGTTCTTGCAAGTCCCAGGTAGTACAATATTCGCAACTTTCTGCACATCGCATACATGCATCTATACAGTTTTGCCATTTTTATTTTTGAAGAGTTGTAGCCATATTAACAAAATAATGTATAGGAAGATAGATAACGATTTTTATTTACAAATGTAAAATTTTAATATTTTTTGTTCTACAATGAAAATTGTTGACTATAACTCTTACTAATACAGATATTGCTTTATTGAAATCATTGTTAGATGATGGTCGCAAATCGTTCCGTCAGATTTCCAAAGAAATAGGTGTAACTACACCTACCGTTAAGGCTAGATTTAATAGACTCTTAGATATGGGAGTTATAAGTTCTGTTTCACCAATTCTTGATCTAAATAGATTACGTATTTCTAAAAAGAAAAATGGCAAAGATTTTGAGATTGATAGCCTCATAAAATATCAAGAATATGTAACACAGCAATTATTACAAACAAAAAAAGATATTGAATCATCATCTCATAATGAAATTAGTCTTAATGTCAAATGCGATCATTGCAAGACATCTATTACAAATAGAATGTATACTCTAAAGTTTGGTGAGCATGAACGCTTTTTTTGTTGTGATGCATGTAGAAAGGAATACAAGGAAAAATATGGTTCAAGAATAAATGCAATTAGAAATAGACATAGAAAAAACAAAAATGATTAAAATTCCATACCTTAAGATCTTTAATTATCTAAAAAAAGACTTGATTATGTTTCTTACTACAAGAACATGTTTGACATTAATAGATAAATTATTTCTAAAAAATGCAGAGGAATGTAAAAGAATTAATTCATTTACATTGTGATTCAATCATAGCAAACAACAAATTTCTTTCATATTCTTTTTTTGATCTTATTGAATAGGAATCACCAAAACAACATATTCCACATTTCCTTTTTCTTGAATTACCCTCTTTCAACGGATCAAATTGATAGGAACAATTTCTACATTTAATAAATTTAATATTCATATACCACTGTATACGTAATTACTATAATTTAAAGTATACATATGTAAACAATAATATACGATATAATTATAAAATAATCTATGAGTAAACAACAGTATACGATAATGGCTAAAAAAGATAATTTTGTTGCTAAACATAGTAAACTTGGTGATAAATGGATAATCATTATTCCCAAAGAGCATCATGAAATTGTAAAAAATATGAAGAATCCATTAAAAGTAAAAGTTGAAGAGATATTTGAAGAATAACAATAATCTAGACAAAAACCTGAATTATTTATAAATTAAAACTTAAAGATATAATAAAAATGAGAAATATTTTTTGCACCAATAACTATTTTTTACGTCTTTTTATAGTGGAAAATTAATAGAAATATGACTGCTTCAGAAGATTTACCTATAACCACTAAACAACCCTCTGACGAACTTCTCAATTTAATTGAAGATCTAAAAAGCAATTTAATAAAAGCAAAAGATTTGTTTATATTAATAGTCAATAAAGCAAGAGAGGAAGGATTTCAGGACAAAGAAATCGACACCTTGTTACATTCAAAATTAAAAGAAATAATTCCACGTAAGACTTTATATCGATATAGACAGGAGTTTCTTCCACTCGCTATTAATAAACGAAATAATCATCCAGAACAATCTTCTATAACATCTGAGTCAAATGACACAATTGACAATAAAATATCAACACTTCCAGATGAGGTGAATCAAGTTTATCAAAAGGAAAACCTTACAAATATTACAACCAATGAACAAGAAAAATATGAAAATATATCAAATGTCTCATTTGAGACATTCAATAATGAATCTCAAGAAAATGATAAAAAAGTTGTAAATATTCCAACTTCTCAATCTGAGATGAACTACACAGAGCCAAAACCAACAACTCCTTTTGTTGAAAGGTCACAAGACACTACTCCTATAGTCGTAATCAAAAGTAGCAGTATCAGAAAAATCCAAGAAGGGGGATATATACCACAAGAAGTTTCCGATTCTCTAGAAGTTGGTCTTGACCAGATAGACTTGTCTAAAGTGGAAAAATGGCAATATGAATCAGACGAAGCATTTGCAGAACGAGTTGATTATTTAGACTATCGTCTTGACAGTCTTTCACCAGAAGAATTTGACTGGTTTCTAAATCTACCTAAAGAGCAATTGGATTTTCAGAAGAGGTGTATGCTAAACAGCCTGTATCATGAACAATATTTCGATAAACTCGAACAATTTTTTCACGTATGGCAGGTAATGAAAAAACTTTACGTTGAATTAATTGAATTTTATTGTAAGGGTAATTCCAATCAAAGAATTTGGTTATCAGATATTATATTGGGTATACAAGAAAATCTCAAAGATAATCATAATTTCTCTTTTCCAGACGCATTATCTAAATATGTAAGTCAACATTTCATTGACAAAAAAACGAAAGAATATCTAATTAGGAAATATGGTAACGAACTAAATCATACTTTAGGATTTGAAGAGTGGGAAAAAGACTTGGCAAAGACTCCGAAAGAAAGACAATGGGAAAAACAAAGATTGATAGAAGAATCTAGAGAAGCGACCAAAAAATATTTGGAAGAACATTCAACAGAAGAAGATGAAGATTTTGATTCAGCAGGAAAGGAAGATTTAAGATGAGTAATCAAAGTTTCCAATTAAGGTCATAGTTCTTTCGTAAGTATAGTAGAGTGGTTTAAGGAGAAGAATTAATTATACTAAAATTTTCGATTGGGATTATAGTCTTTTTTATTATTATCAGATCCATCATTATCTTTTGATTGACTACCGTGATTATCTAAGCCTCTTTGTCCTTTATTTGTATTATTATTATTCTTTGAGATGATTTCTGTGACAGCCCGAATTCCTTCGCTTTCCATCTTCAAAACATCTATAGCAATGTTAGCGGCTACTTCACAACATTTAGCACATTCATTACCATTTGTTTTTAAATCAGATGCCTTATTCTCCAATATTTGATATAATGTTAGTAGTCTATTTTTAAGCAAATTACATTCCAAAAACATGGTATCATCTGTCTTTTGCCTCTGCATCTGACCATACCTTTTCTCGATACGTTGATAGTATCGGGCTACTGTCCTAGTAGAAATATTCAATTCATGGGCTATTTCGTCTTGTGTTTTGTTCTCCAGTAACAAACGAAATATTTGTTGTAATTGTGCTTCATACTGTTGTTGGTTAATCATCTTTTATTTCGCTAAATCACCGACATATTATGACATATTCACCTAAATAAATACGACACAAATTCAAAGCCGTAATGATAACACTGACATGTCACTCTACGTTACATATAATTCAGAATTTTGCATTACTGTTATTATTGTTAATATTTCTCCTCATCATGTCATCATCATTAAATCTTATTTTCATCAATCTATTTCTGTTCAATTCGTATTTCTGCTATTTGTTGTTGCTGTTGTTATCTAGAAATTCCTGTTCAGATTGTTGTTGTTTATCTCCATTACTAACTTTGTAGCCTCATAGTAACTAGACAAATATGGTTGTAACAATAGAATGTCCTTAATCATTGAATTGCGTTTATAGGGATCTTTTTCCAACAAAACATTTTGCCACATCATTTTGAAACCCATCTCATAAACATCTATTCTTTCTAAATGCTGATCTTGAAATCCTATTTTTGCTATATGATACAATCGTCTTTAATTTCAGTTGATTCCACTTTCCTTTTCTCACGATAGTAAGTTGCCGGACCAATATCAAACCCTACCTCTTTAAGATATTCCAAACTTTGTTTTTCTGTTAAGTCGCATTCTTATAGTTTCAATTACTGCTTTTTGTCTATCACTTAGTATGCTTGATTTGATAGTCATTCTATCATTATTCGCCCTACCTCTATTTTCCTTTTTGTAATATCAAAAGGTACAAATTATTACTATATCTGCTATCAGTTTTAATCTTGTAAAGACTCATTGGTCCAATCCCTTTTTGTGTTGCTGTCTTAAGAGCATGAATGTATTCTATAATTAACAAAATTGCTATAATTGTCTAATTTCTGCAAAGAATTACATTTATCTAACCATTCTCTAATTATTTGATAAGACTCTTGATAAGACATTTTTTTAATATTTATTAGATAAGGTGCTAAAATCAAATCAACTATAATTTTTCTACAATCTGGAAATGGATTTGCAAGTATCTTTTTGTCTATCCATTCATAATAATAATGATATTATAATTAGAGTTATTACTATTACGAATTTTATTTTTCCTAGCATTAAGAATTTTTTGTCTCTGTTTAGCCTCATCAATCTTTTTTTGTATTAAATAAGTTCTAAACTCTTCTACAAACTCTCTTGGTATAGGAGGTCTAATCCCATTCCACTTCTGGACAATTTTGACCTTTGTATCATATTTGGAATTTATTGATCCTGGTATCCTAAGCAAACATGATTTGAAAGATGGATTATTTTGTTTGTCTGCTTTACCATTTGACAAAGAATCTTTTGCAAACCTCAAGAATTGCTCTGAAGGTCTATCAAACCCGCTAAATTGTATAACATTTTCTAATGCTGTTGGACAATAAATGGGTTGATAAACGTGATATCCACCTCCAGTATCTAACACAGTGGGGTGGACATTACTATCTAATTTTTCTCGGATATTTTTTAGAGTATTTGATAAAGCATTTTTAAAACTGATAGAAGTTTTAAAATTATTTTTGTCCAAATCTATAAAAATGAAGTTTGGTTTGT
>CAWIYT010000333.1:0-13787 GCA_963840085.1 uncultured Nitrososphaerales archaeon | reverse complement strand
TTCCATTCTTAGGCCACTTATTTTAGTAGAATTATTCAAGGTTTCTCGCTTGTACTTGGCTCTCTCCCATCGAGCGTATATAGAAATAAACAGAATAACTCAAAAGAAAAGAATAGAATTCCATGGGATGTATGAATGAGATATTGCTGATTGAATTATGGTGATCCAAACATGGAGTTCATATTGAGATGGTCAAGAGATTTTCCTTACATATTTATTAACTATACTTTGAATATTACTGGGATTACATAACCTAATCTTGGACACGGATTTTATCCATTATCTCAATGGAAATCTCACCACAGTCCAATACAGCAATATGTCTTTGCAGATATTTATTCATGGCTCGAATCTCATAATGGGTTTTTAATGAGACTACCACCACCTTCGACATTTAGAACTATGGAATTACTTGATTGTCGACTTATCTCTTTGTAAATAGGTTCTCCAAATATTTTAGTTAAATTAGTAGTTGTGTTTGAATATTCACTCTTAATATTTTCTTGTGCATTCACAATTGACAATCCATTTCATAAAGACATAGAGAATCCCATGACGAAAATAATTGTAAAGATTAGTTTTTTTATCATAAATTCGTATTAATATTTGATTTCATTAATTTATATTATTTAATACTATAAGAATTGTCAAACTTTAGCCTTAATACTTTAAAAACAAAGAAATTCCAATCAGTATATTTATGTGTCACGTAATGATAAGGCGGAATCAACTTTATTAGCCTTCTCTCAATGATACTCAAGTTCATATATAAAGCAGGAAATGGTCTGGAGTGAAATAGTACATGTAGTAGGGTTTCTATTATATACTATTTAGCTTTTATTATTAGAAACTTAATTTAAAATAAACGTATAACAATGGTAGAAGAAAAAACTTTATTGTTTTAATTTTTGCTACACAAGAATTATTCCATAAATACAAAACAAAATAGAAAAAGTAGTTATGTTATAGAAAAGATTGATTAAAGATATAATTCAAAAAGCAGCAGATAAAAAGTTATTAAATAAAAAATTTTATATCAAATTTGTCTCATGTTCTTTGTATTGTTTTGCTTGTTCTGCTGTTACTCTAAAATAGACTATACCATTCTCAAATCGGTCTACCAAATTCTTTGGAATATAGTATTTGTCTTTATCTAAAATTCCCTTTTGTGTTACTATGTGTTCTACACCAACTTCTTGTACTTCACCAAGGTCAGTATCATCACCTAATCCTCTTGCTTCTTTTTTAATAATATCTTCTGGATTGTAGATAGTATTAGAATCACTTGACATATAATTATAAATTATATTCATATTTTATATAACTAAAAAATGTTCGTATTCAATTAGTTTAATGTAATAAAAAAGAAGAGAAAGTTAAGGTCTTACCTTAATGGTGGATTGTCAAAACACAATACACTTGTTTGGAAGGAAAGTGAACTTTCAAGTGACGGATCAACAATTCGTGTATTATAAGTATCAGTGCCTACATTTCCATCAAAAACGACTACATAAATAACATTTGAATCACCACGAGTTACATTATAATTTCCACCTATTGCAATATCATCAGTATCACATACTGCCACGGAATTACCAATAGTACTTTGCATACTATCAGTTGTAGATACATTTCCAAGATTGTAATATAAATTAGATCCATTTATTATATTAAGTCCAGATAAACCTTGAGGACCTGCTGTCCCTTCTGAACCTTGTGGACCTTGTGTGCCTGCTGTTCCATTACCATCACCACGATTTACTGATACATTTTTACAAAGTTCAACAGAACTTACAAAGAAGCCTTCGAATACACCTTTCTGACATTCGTATTTTTTTTCTTTGGTTGGAACGGAACTATAATTACTATCGTCATAATTGTTATAGTCATCATCGTCGTCTTCTTGTGCAATTACTGAATTTATAGATGTAGAAAAAAGTATTATAATTAAAAAGATACTACCTGATAGTATTTTTTGTTTCTTCATATTCTGATAATTGAATAAAGATATTCTAATAAAGTTTTATAATTGTAGTAAAGTAAATGATTGAAATTGGTTGATATTTATATTAACGATTATCATCCTTTTCCAATATTTCTTCTAAAGGTAATTCATTAAAGTTTGAACTATAGCCATTTCTATTATTATTATTATTATTATTATTATTATTATTATTATTATTATTATTATTATTGGTAGTATTTGTTTCGGTAATTTCAATTTTAAAAGAATCAATCATACGTTGAAAAGTTGGCAATAATATATCAAATTCTTCCAAAGGAGCCTTAAAGTTAATTCCCATAACTTGGTTATCATAAAGGTAATAAGCGAATTTCCAGGAAAATTCCTAATTTTATACTGGATTAGTTTATAGAATATTTATTACGAAAATATTAAATATACCATATAGTTGTAACAAATAAGATGGTCGAAAAGGGTTACATTAAATGTCTGTATATTTTTATTGCAATAGCATTTGCTGTTAGCATATTATACGTATCTACTTCTTTTGAATCAGCATTTGCACAGAAAAATGATAAAGAGGAGAAAGAGGATAAAGACAAGCTCATAGTTAAAGCCAATATTAATTTAAAAAATGTAGATATGAAAAATACTAAATTCATAAGAGTTATAGGTTTTATAAATGGTGAAGAGGTCAAACAAGATATTCCTATATCTTCTATCGATAAGACAAAGAATAAACTGGATGTTGAATTAAAAGTAAATAAAAAAAATGACATAGTTAAAGCTAGTACACCAGATGAATTCTTTGTATGTGCATATCAAGTAGGAGATGTAACAAAAGATTATGATTCCTTGGCAAAATTTGATTGTAATGAAGGCGATATTTTAAGCACAAGTAAACCAACACCTATTCGTTTGTTCCAATTGGGCTCACACGTATATGAAAAAACTCAAACAGTTTATGGAGCTAATATAAATAATACTGGAAGTGGCTCAAATATTGACAAAGTGAAAATAAAAATAATTGCTCCTCTAGCCGATAAAAAAGATACAGAAAAGTTAGTAATTGCTGCTATGATAAAAGGTCAAATACAGTCTGAAGTTATAGATGATGTACAAGCAGAACTTGATAAAAGTGACAGTAATACAATACAAAGAACATTTACATTTGATAGAGACACAGATATAGGCAAAATTCAAATTGGAGATAGATATCATGCTTGTGTTGCTAGTGATGATTTGAGTCCACCAGAAGGCCAAGAATGTGAAAAGAGAGTTATCAAACACTTTGATAAATCTAATTCCTTGCCAGCTCGATAGGTAAAAACTTTGAAACACGGATATGGAAGGTAATAAATTAAAATTCGTAGTACATGGAAGAAAAGAAGGAGATAAATTCATTTTAGAAGGAATTACAAATTATATTTTACAAAATCTTGACTCATTTGATGATAAAACCATAATAGTAACATTTGAAAAGCCTGTCTCAACAAATACTATAAAATTGAATACTAGTAATTTATTTAACTGACAACATCTCTAATAAAATAGAAAAATTGATAAATTTATTTTTGATTCTATTGAATTATAAGGTGTTATTAATGGGTGTTAGATTAGCCTACTTAACACCCATGTGGTGAATTGCTCAAGCAGATTACTTGTGGTGCATTGTGATAAGAGAAGGTAGAATAAAAGATTGTTTATTTTTTATCAAGAATATCTTGAGGTTTTTGATAGCTCTTAAACCGATAGGACTTTAGAATCCCTAATAATTTTTATTTATAATTGCTAAAATTATCCAGGCCTATTGACTAGTAACAAAATATTAGTAGAAATTGGAAATAATCAGAGAAAAATAACCTTAATCTTTTTTATGGGATAAAATTGAAGAGGAAAATACTATTTGTAACTAATATAATTCTATTAAAATCAAACTCAATATATTTTATCTTCCCTATTGTATAATATTTGCTCAAACTTGGTTTTGGGCTTCAATTACATGGGTGTTAGAAGGCTTAACTTTAACCTCATTACTAAATACTTAGTTATGCCTAAGGTCAACCATCTCTATGCAAAATTTGCATTCATTTCAAAAATGCACAATGGTAATTATATAGGTCAATATATAGTTAATTATGTTTTGCACACTACGTAAAAAAAAATCTATCAAAAATGTATTGAAATGGTTCTTTTGTGGTTTCAGTTTCTTTTTTATTGCCATGTTATTTTTTGTGGTAGTTCATGATGTACTAACTGGTGAATCTTCACAAACATCCGAATATTGTGCAAAATATGGAATTTTGGCTTCACCTGCATGTTGATGAAAAGATAGAATAGATGTATTGAACAAGATTTGAAATTTTTTATGTTTCATTTAGTTTGAAACGGTCTATTATATTTCCATCATTAGCATGAAATATTCCAACGAGTGTTTTACCATTGTTCTCTATTTCAACATTAAAAAACCCAAATTTACTATCTTGAATAACATAAAAATTTGGTCTTTCTTTAACTAGGTCTAGTTCATCTCCTGCTGTTTCCACAGTTAGAAATACTATTCCATCTGTAGGTGGATATTCTGATTGTGAATGGTTTGTGATTATTGGCTGTGGTTTTGCTTTTTTATTAGTGGCTTTTCATACTTTTCATTGTACAAGATTGGATATGTTCTCTCATAATATTGGTTATGCTTGAGATTACAAGGTCGACAACATATTGTTGAAAGAGTTGTTCATAAACATCACTAAAATCTTCTGCTTCTTTTTTGCCTATTTTGTTGAATATAGAGGTTTATGTTGGTGAACTACTGTCCAATCAATATCTGGATTTTTCGATGTTTTTTCTAAATCATTTTTAATAAATTCATATTGTTTGCTTCCTTTTTCAAAAGGGCACTAAGAAATATCAAAAAAGAAGGCGCCTACTAATGGTGCGACATAATTCCCACCATCATCCAAATTTTCGCTGTTAACGACTGTCTCAATACCTAATGTTGCACTTGGGCCAAGTACAAATGTCTCTCTACCAACTACAATTGTCATGGTTTTTCATCCTTGTTCATTTGAGATCTTAAAGTGAGGTGATCTGAAATATTTATGTATTTCAAAATTTATCAATAATTGTATTGTATTTATTTTTTTACGTTTTGTATACTTATCGTTTGTATCAAAAAACTTTTGATAAGCAACACTTTTCTAACCTCCAAACTATTGATTATATAATATATTATTGGATATATTTGATCAAGAAAAAATATGCAAGAAACTACTCTTATGTGACCTAAATAATTTGAAACAATTGTCTGAAAGGTTTGACGGTCATTTTGCCTGTAATCTTAATTAATTAAATTAACTAACAAATTCAGTGGGCTCAGAGGTTTGTGAATTGTTTTTGACACAATATTTTTGGCCCAAAATAAGACAATAAACATAAAATGGGATTCAGAACCCATAAAGTGATACTTGGGGTTCTTTTATTATTGAATCTAATTTACTTATTGACTCCAAGAATACAACTAACAACTCATCATACTACTACTAGATCATAATAATTACATTAGTTGGATTGTGCTGTAGTCGATAGAAATGTATTTAATATCTTACCGATCTCTTCTGGATATTGATCCATTACTGCATGACCAGCATTTTTGATCTGTACAAGCCAGGCTCCTGGAATCTTTTCTGCAATCTTTAAAGAATTAACATGCGGCTGGTACCTATTATCATCGGTTCCAGTTATGACCAAAGTAGGTTTGGCTAATTTCGCAAGCTCATCACAAGCACCACTCCAGTTTGGATTGTCCTCCCAATGCTTTCCTACGTTATTCTGATTATTCATTGCTTCAGGGGAAAGCCCAGGCTTCGCTTGCTGCATAGTTGGAATGTTCTCAAGGACTTCAGGATGCAGTCTTAATCCATCCAGATCCTACTGAAGCAGCTACAAGCTCTTTCATCTCCTCCTGAGAAATAGAAACATTATTTAGAGATTTGTTTACAATTTCGGATTGCAATTTTAGAAACTCAGGTGGTTTAGGTGTATGATCTTTTCCGCCACATGATGAACCAACAAGTGTAAGAGTGTTAACCTTATCTGGATACATGATTGTAAGCTGTTGGGCTATATATGATCCAAGAGAATATCCCATAACATCTGCTTTTGGTATTTTCAGAGCATCAAGCAGACCAGCTGCATCGTTTGCTAGTTGCTGATAAGTGTATGGTTTGGAACCCATTGTTGTATTTCCAAGTCCACGACTATCAAACGCAATTACTGTGTGATTTGAAGAAAGACTCCTTGGAAAGGACGGGTCCCACTGATCCATACCATCAGAAGCGCCATTGAAAAGTAAAATAGGGTCACCTTTTCCTAACATCTTGTATGCAATTTCAATATCCCCTACCTGAACTTTTTTTGCTGGAATACTTTGTATGGTTGATGAATCTGTTGCATTGAAACTTGTCTTATCTTGCTGACCATAAACAGGATTGGTAGTAGTAGTAGTCAACATAATAGCAGTAGTAGGGATAATCATTATAAACATGAAGATAATGATGAAAACTGAAGTTTTATTTCCTTTAATTTTTGGTAGGTAATACATTTTGTTATCTGCATTGGAGTAACATCTACTTATATTAACCTTATGTCTTATTATCACATATAATATTCAAAAGATGATACCAACGATATTGATACAACAACTATTTAACTGAAAAACATATCACTAGAATTAACGAAATACTTTACAAGTTTTTAAAAAAATATTACTATTGGCTATATTTTATCATGAACTTTAAGTTTTCCTTGTTTAACTTCACTGTTCCACTTCAATTCACAATATAGGTTAATTTAGTTTATGCAAGGTATTACTTCTATTGATTATCTCTATTGTTTCTTTATATTAATACATATTTATCTGACTCATGTGTGAATTGTGTTTGCCACTTTATCTTTCACCCAAGATAAAGCGATATTGTTATTACTTTGGATTTTGGAAGTTATCAATGTAATAATATATTACTTCCCTAGCCCAGTCGCCAATACTTGCAGTCATTGAATCATATTAAAATATTGTTCTAGGATCTATTAACGTACTTCTTCTTCCATGAGCAATAGAACATCTTTCCTCTGAAAGGTTTGACCTTTGGGTTCACGATGGAGGTGATATAAACACCGGCAACGACCTATTCTGGTATGCATAGCAACTGTCACGGTATGTTTCTACGACCGTAATACACAATCATCATCATAATAGCAATAGGTATGACAAGTCTCCGCTGTGCTATCTTGGTTATTATCTCGTCTTCGTTTATGGCAAACTTCTCAATCTCAACGTCTGTAAAAGGGATAGCAACTCCAAGACTTCTGAAGTAGAACAGTGATCTGTTTATACACGTTCCAGCCAAGATAACAACATACGGTATCAGGTTTTTGAATCGGGGTTAAAACCATAGCCAAGGTAACAACTACATAGGCAACGGCACATAGTATGAGAAAGAAACCTTCAACTAAAGTGTTGGTTGGGTTTGGAACGTTGCCTTCCGATGTTAACTATTCCGATTCCTTCAACTCGGTATTGTCATGCTTTAGGTATACGATAACAACGGCAGAAACACAAACTAAAAAAATGATAAAGAGCATTAAGAAGAACTTGCTCGATCTGTTTCGTCTGCTAAGATCTTCGTCTTCGTCTAACAACTCTAACGTATCGCTTATTTGAATAAGGTTGTCTTCATCTACCCCACTTCCTGAGATCTTTCACAATCCCCTGTCACTCTGTCAGCAATAGGGCATGTCGTTACGTAAGCAGAGGATATCAATAACATCATACTTACAAGACTGATTGTTACAGTTCTCCATAACCAAGTTCTAGTATTCATTATCTAGCTTGAAAAAAAGAGTATAAAGAAAAGATTGTGGACTAGTTGGGGAGTTCCTTCTTCTCACCGCTGTTCTTTTTATGTGCCAGTGCTACCACTCCACCTGCGAACAGCAACGCGAATCCTAGTATTCCAAATCCTCCTGTTGCCAAAAATACTATGAACCCACTTATGATAGACATTATGCCAACCACTTTGCTATTGTTAATTGCCAACGCTATAACGAGTATTACAATGTATGTCAGTAGACCCACTCCAGCATGTAGGTATATTGAATTGGCTCGTTCTTGTTGCTTTATGGTAGGATTAGAGTTACTCACAGTAACGAATGCACCACCTATAGTTAGGACTATCCCAAGTATTGAACCAATGAGGATTATTGTTTGATATGATTTCATATATTTTGTCTCACCTCCTCCTCTGTTTTTGGTTTTGCTTTGGTTTGTAAGGTCCGAACTTCTTACCCCTTACTATCTCCTCAACTGGTTTATGAAATGCAGGTCCGTGCCCCATATATGGAAATCTATAGTGCACCAATTCATGAACTAACGTAGTCCTGATATGCTTGAGACTTGGAGAACCTTTGACGTTGATGAATATCACCTTACCTTTCTTGAATGTCACTCCGTAGTATCTATACGTCTTCCTTTGCTCCTTGGATCTTCTATCCACTCTTTACTTGTAAGGATGATATCGGGAAACCCTTCAGCAGTTATACCAATCTGTCCTGCATACTTGTACATCTCATTATAGACAAACTTACTGGAATGATAGGAGAGTTTGACCATCTTTAAATCAAGTCTCCTGTTCTGTCATCAACTGTAAACTTTTGACTGCAAGCCTCACATTCTTGACGATAATACTTGTATTACCATACTGTTAGTAAAATACACGACTCTTTTTTACTTTTTCGAGATGTGCAACAACTTCTGGGTCTGCAGTTTCATCTATCAGTTTATCGATAAAGGAAGTATCATTCACATTATCATGTTTCTTGTCAAATGTTGTTGCATTAGTTTCACCATCATTATTATTAACTGAAATTGCTGGAACTTTGTTTACTCGCTGACCATTGAGAGAAGTTTCGTTTAGTTCTATAATCCCTTTTTCCTTCGCCTCTCTTGTTCTTTTATCCATTACATATTTTGTCGCTTCATAGTATGAAGATAAGTAAGGTTGGACCTGAGCTATATCCTTTAATATCTGAACTCTCTTCCATGGCTCTTTTTCTTTATTGTATTCTTCCCACATCTTTTTCTCTATTAGTTCAAGTCCATCTATTCTCTCTAAATGCTGCTGGTCTTCAAATCAAATTTATTAATAAAATAATATAAGCACTACAATAACAAAATAATATTGTAGAACAATGAGCAATAGATCAGTAAATGTAGAATTACCTGATGAAGTATGGAAAGTCATAGACACTCAGTTTAAACCTTTAAGTGACGAAACTGATTCTGAAATACTATCTAATATCATTAAGAATCATTTAGCTTCAAACGGATACTATCCAGATGCTGATAGTCTTATGCATGGTATTGGACTAAAAGAGATCGTGGATGTCATTGACGATAAAGTAATGTCTCTAATAGATCTATTAGAAAAAAAGGAGCTTACAACTTATCAGGAATGGGCTCAAACAATGCAAGAAAGAATAATAAAAAATACTCAATCTTTTAACTAAAAAACTATTAAATAAATTTTTTTCCTGTAACAAAAAAAATAATATATGTTATGACAGTCACAACTGTCTACATAGTATTATGATTCTGTGTAGCAATACTAATTAACATACAAAATATTGTAGGGAAAAGTTTTTAAAATATAGTATCTGTATGTGGGTATATCTACAAAGCTATCTTCAAAAAACTTTTTTATAAACTAAAACTATAAATTATATTGTTATCATTAGTAATTTTTTTTGTTAGCTTATTAACTTTAGATTCTAATTGTTATTGTAGTAGATGAAATCACAAAGATATAGAATTTCCAATAACAAGTTTTGGAGGCATTATAGCCAAAAGAAATGTCTCTTGCATATTACAAGAAGGGGTTTGAAATATGGAGATCGTATACTTACCATCTGGATATTTTGAAGGTCAGACTTAGGGAGCTCTTCATAAATGCTGGCTTGGCTTTGTTATCGCCAAGGAAAAACGAAGAATGGGATAAAATAGATCTGTATGCTAGAAGAATACAAAAACTAGAAAAAGAACTAGGAATTAGAAATAACAGATTTTTCTGATTGGGGAATATAGATTAATTCTCTAAAAATCTCTGTTTCCGTTTTTGATTGAGTCCATACTTGGCACTATAAATCTTCACTCTTCAATAATGAATTTTGATGTTCCCCTTATCATTATTGAACGGAGTTCATAATACATACTTTAGCCATTTCAAAAGTATGAGAATCTTTTTCTATTCCAATAAAAAAATGTCTATGTAGACTTATTTTATTTTTCTAGTTATTATATAAGTTAAACAGTTATGATCTCCAAGAGTTATTTTCCTTGAGTTCTATTTCATTGTCAAAGTTATGCATTTTTTAGTTTTATGTTTCTTCTATTATAAAAAAATAAATGGATGAGTTAGTGTTTGTTATTCAATATTACTAGATACTGGTCTAGGGATATACCTAGTACCTGGTTCCTGAACCTATTCTTTCTATATCTAACACTTTGTATCCTTCGTTGAATTTATCAAATATCGCTTGTGCTGATGTTTTTCCAACATCAAAACTTTTTCTGTATTATCTTTTCCTATTACGTAAAAGCGATATTGTTTGAATGGTTTTTCCATTGTATTCTTTATCAACTTCTTCAATTGTTTTCAGATAGATCGAATCGCAATGTTCTACGATTATTTGGTTCTATTCTGATATACTTACTGTCTTTATTTAATGACTCTTCTAACTTTTCAATATTAGTTTGTTCTACTGAATTGTACAACTTTTCCCTTTAACACCTCCTCTTATTATGTTTGGCAAATCGGCTTACTTTCCAGTAACGAAAGCAATTCTCAACCACGCCACGTGAAGGCTTTGCCATGTGGTCACTATAGATTATTACTTTAAGATAGGTTAATGCTCGTTTTTCATTCAGATACAACTGAATTTTTTCAATAACTGTCTTTTGTCTGCCAACTAATAATAGACTTAATTTTGAAATCATTCTGCACTTTTCACCTCTTCCTCATCCTTCTCCTGATTATTCTCCTTCTTCATTAACTCTAACAAGATAGGAATCAGGTCTTGCTGGTTTACCTTTATGCGCATTAATAGAATGAACTAATACTTCATCTTCAGATTTGCCTTGATAATCGCAATAATGACAAGGAAACAAATAAGAAGATTTAGTTTCCTCTTTTTGGGACGCTTGGACGCTAACATTATAGGAATAGGCATCATTATCAGTAGGATGTACAACAGCAGTAACAGCATCAGTATTTTGTTCTTTTATTGTTAGTTGTTCTTTCCCAAATGTATCAGTTGATACATTTTTTTTAGCATTATTGTTTAATGTCTTATCTTCAGTATCTTTAGCAATTTTTAAATCAGCTATTAGATTATCACAGGAACTATTTGTAATAGAGTGTCCATTCTCTGAAAGCGTCCCATGTGTCCCATGTGTCCCATTTTCACAATTTCTTTCATCAATAAAGTGTTTAACAAGTCCTATGTCATTTTGATAAAGCGTCCCATGTGTCCAATTTGCCCCATCTTCATTATTTGTTACTGGTTTCCGTTCAACCTTAACATCTACGTCCAAATCATATACTCTACCAAATTTGTCTAATATCGTTAGATCAAAGACCCAAGCTTCGAGCATTACCATGTCTTTTTGGAGGTTTTGCTTTGAATACATCTTTAAGTATTTGAATAATTTGTTTTTGAGAGATTGTACCAAACTCTGAGGTTTGAATAGTTTGGGCTTTAATAACTTCACCATTCAAATCATTTATGACGTTATCCCAGATTTTAGCAGATTCTAATTGTGTTGAATTTTCATCTTTAATCATTTTTTTTATTAATTGATATATGTGAGAATGTAAGGAATCAGCATTACTTTCTCGTTTTTGGCTTACATAATTACTAATAACTGGAAGTAATTCATCTAACACTTCTTTAGAGTCTTGAAATATCCTTACAATCGGTTTGAATAATTGTTTTTCTCTATTTTCAATATTTAATTTAATATCAGGTATTTTATCATGAAAATGTAGTAACTTGTAGATCAAAAGATTTTTTCTGGTTTCCAATAGTTCATTCAATAATAATTGGTGTTCTTCTTCACCTGCTGGATTGATAATTTCAGAAATATCATATTGAGGAAAGCCAGGTGAACAGTGTAATTCTATAATGCGTTGATTGAATCCTTTTGCCTTGATTGAATCAGGTGTCCTTTCTGCTGCAAATGCTTTAAAACAAAAAGTAAAGTATCGAAATTGTTTTCTTCCAGATGTTATATCAGTTCTGAATACAGGAAATCCACTATTATATCCATTTTTATAAATTTTCATTTTATCTGTATTTTCATCAATATTATCTGCTTCATCTTCGCATACAGTTCCTTGTCCTTCGTCTAAATTTCCTAAATACTGATATATGTTTGCTGCTGTGACATCAGTAGACATTATATTTCTATATCCCAAGTGGTGAAACATGATAAGGTTATTGGATTTACCAGAACCATTATTTCCTATAAAGAATAGATAATGAGTTAAGCCTATCTTATCTTGTAAATATGTAAAGATTGTGTCTGCTGCACAGATTGAAATATGAAAGTCATCTGCATCTACATATTTTTTCCATATTGATTTTACCTGTTTGAATAATGAATATATTAAGTCAGTTTTTTCTTGTTGTTTTGCCTGCTCAACATATTGATCAAATTCTTCTTTAGATTTGAAAATATATGGTTTATTTAAATAGGACCTCAATTCAGGAGGTTTCAGTATAGTTTTTTCATCTAATGGAATTGATTCGATCAACTATATAAGGAAACCCTTCAGTATTATTTCGTTTAGAAGATGGTCCAAAATATGGCTTAAATCCTATTATAACTGCATCAGCAACATAATCATGTCCTACATATTTCTGACTAAAAACTTCCTTTAATGATTCTTGCTCAGCCTTTGAAGAAGATTTTTTGTTTGTTTTTTTACCATTACCATTATGTTTCTTATTATAATCTTCAAATTCGCTTGCATCATATTTTTTTTGAATATCTTCCTTTTGTCTCTCTTCTAGTTCCTGCAGACTTTTTTGCTAATTCTATTTCTGGATCATCTAAATTAATAGCATTCATGGCAAAAACCTCCACATCTGCAGGATTCATGTTGGATACATTGATTATTATTTAGATTATGTTCGTTACTTTTGTGTCCACAGTAACAAAGATTAGCAAATATTAAAGAGATATTATTATTATCTCCAGCAAGAAAAGATTTATTTGTACACTTTTTAACAGTATAATTTGAGTATCTATTATTTTGCATTTTTTTACCTTCTAAGATAAGCTTTATTAATCCTCATCAGAATTGTTGTATTATCTGATGTCGACTCTTGCTCTACAAACGTTGTTGAATTTTCTTCTTCTTCTTCTGTAATGCCTCACTTTTCTATTATAGATTCATCGATTACAACTAGATGTTTATTGCCTAATTGCCATATTTGCTTGAATGGTTTTTTATTATTATTATTATTAGAATGGTTTTTACTGAGATTATTAGAGTTAGTTGTTGTTGTCGTAGTATTTATATCCGATGTTGCTGAATCATTCATGCTAATAATTATCCTCCTCAGAAAAGGGTAGTGGGGATAATGTATTAGTCACTGTTCAAGTGTTTAATCCCGGGTCCCCACTCGAGTAACAGATTCTAACAAAGAATTATTTTTTAAATAGTCTTGTAAGTACATCGTTAAATGAATCTGAAGTTTGACCTAG